>JAFMFM010000037.1 GCA_017856115.1 Actinomycetota bacterium
CGGACGACGGGATTCGAACCCGCGACCCTCACCTTGGCAAGGTGATGCTCTACCAACTGAGCCACGTCCGCGTTAGGGGTTTGAGTTTAGCAACGGGTCGGCCGTACCCACCGTGTCACTTCGTGTTCCTCGAATCGAAGCGGTACTGAGTATGACTCCTGCCAAACCCAACAACACCACCACTCCTCCGAGCATCTGCATCACCGAGACGCCCTGACCGAGGAAGACGAACGCCAGTGTCGTGGACATCACGGGGCCGCCGAGCGTGATCAACGACGACACCGTCGTGTCCAGGTATCTCTGCGCCCACGTCATCAGGTAGTGGCCAATCGTTCCTGGAATCAGCATCATCAACACGAGGAACATCCAGTCTCTGGCCGTTACGGCGCCCAGATCATCGCTCATCAACAACGCCCACGGCACGGCGATGACAACGTTGGTCAGACACACTCCGGTAAGGAACGACCAACTATTCACGCCCTCGTCACGGGCGCGCTTTGCCGCGATGAAGTACACCGTCCAAAGCAACATGTTTGCCAGGGCCATCGCATCGCCAAGAAGTCCGTGCTGGCCGGATGCACCCGCCGATTCCGCCCCCACCACCACTCCGATGACACCCGCAAAACTGAGGAGCGAGTACGTCACGCGCTGTGCGGTGATCTTCTCGCCGAGAATCCTCGGCGCCAGGAAGAGCAGCACCGCCGGCGTGAGGCTGCCAATCAGTGTGGCGTTGGCAATGGTGGTGTGCTGAAACGAACCGAACCCGAATATCACCGAGAGGGAGAAAAAGATTCCAGGCTTCCACGACACCGACAGATGGTGCCGGGTGAAGCCATCGCCCGCCAGGTGTGCGAGCGAGAACAACATCGGCACCCAGATGATCTGGCGATACAACACGATGGTTGGCAGCGAGATCGAGAGACTGGAGACGAAGATCGGCCCAACCGCCCACGCCACGACTGCCACCACCACCGCAACGATCGGCGCGGCTCGATGACGACGAAGGGCTCCGGTGGTTGCAGACATCACACCACTCCCCGAGACGCCGACACCATCAGTGGTTCTCGACTACGAACGCTTGTCGCCGGGGCGCAAATCGATGCGCAAGGTGAGGACGCCATCATCGAGCGATGCCTCGGCGTCGCCGATCATGGCAAAGTCCTGGAAATCGGTGTTGGCCTGGGCGATGAAGTGCTGGCGCTCCTCGCCGGCAACCGGTGGAAGCGGACGCTTGCGAACCGCGGCGGCGCGCTCCTTGAATCGCTGAATCATTTCGTCGGGCTGGAAACTCACGGCTCTACGGTAGTTCGTCGTCCTCGCCCGAGTGCGAGAGTGGTTCGGCGCGAACCCGACGAAGCATCTCCTTGCGAGTTTCAGCATCGGCGTTCTTGAACGCCACGTCTCCCATGACTTCGAGCGGTGCCAACACGGGATTGTCGGGTCGCGCTGCTCGCCAGAACCACAGCGTGACCACCAGCAACACCACTCCCGCCGTTACGAGCACGCTTCCCACCAGCACGCTGCCAAACTAGTTGCGTGACCAATCTGCTCTCGACCCTCGCCTTCCTTGCGATCGTGGGATTCCTGGCCTGGGTCGGCTGGGGAATGGAGCCCCACTGGTCGTCGCGGGATGGATCCAAGTTCATGTGTCGTATGTACCTGCATCCCGACGACGCCGATGCTCGTCCACGATGGCGCGACGTGAAGGTCGGAGTGGATGGCGAGGAGCTATTGGTGTTCGCCCGGGCTCGACGTGGTGGCGACCTGCGAGGAGTCTGGAAGGTGGTCGGTGCCACCAACGACGGGGAGAAGAATCGTCGGTTGTACGAGGTGCGCTCGTCCAACGACGTCGGCGCCACCATTCGCGTTCCGATGTCGAGCCGGTGCGTTCCGATACTCGACCGCCTGGTGCCCTGACATCCACCGGAGAACACGACACGGCCCTAGGGGACCGCGACTCGATCAGAGTGAGGTCAGCAACTCTCGTATGGGTGCACCCACTGCCGCCAAGTCGATCAAGAACGCGTCATGACCATGCGGTGAGGTGATTTCGGCGTAATTCGCCCGAACACCATTGCGGGAAACGAGCTCGCAGATCTGTCGCTGCTGATAGGCGGGGTACAAGATGTCACTCGAGATTCCAAGGGCCAAGGTCGGCGCGGTGATTCTCGCCATCGCCTTGTCGAGTCCGCCACGACCCCGCGCCACGTCGTGGAGGTCCATGGCCTTGCCGATCAACAGGTAGCTGTTGGCGTCGAATCGCCGGATGAGCCGGTCGCCGTGGTGATCGAGATATCGCTCGACCTCGAATTTGTCCCACAATCCGATGCCGTTGTTCTCGGCATCCATGTCGGCGAGGTCCCGACCGAACCGATCGGTGAATACGTTGTCGCTTCGAAAGGTCACCTGTGCCACCATCCGAGCGATGGCGAGACCTTGCCACGGGCCGTCGCCGATGGCCGCGTCGTAGTAATCGCCTCCGCGCCACTTCGCATCGAGCCTGATGGCACGACGACCAATTGCACCCCACGCGATTTGTTGAGCGGTCGATTGCACGCAGGTTCCAACGACAGCCAACGACGCCACACGACCCGGATAGGTGATGGCCCACTCCAGCGCCTGCATGCCCCCCATCGATCCACCAATCACCGAGTGCCAACGCTGCACGTTTAGGTGGTCAGCGAGCCGAACCTGGGCACGAACCATGTCGCGAACGGTGATGACCGGGAATCGCGAGCCGTACGGTACGCCGTCATCGGGATGCGGCGATGCCGGCCCGGTGGTGCCCTGACATCCACCCAATACGTTGCTGCACACGACGAACCACTCGTTGGTGTCGATCGCCAACCCCGGTCCAACGAGACCTTCCCACCACCCTGGAGTTGGGTGGCCCTCTTCTGCGGCACCTGCAACGTGACTGTCACCGGTCCAGGCGTGACAGATGAGGATCGCGTTGGACCGATCGGCGTTCAACTTGCCCCACGTTTCGTACGCGACTACCACATCGCGCAACGCCACGCCGACATCGAGTGCTATCGCACGATCACCAAGCGACAAGAATTGCCGCCGTCCAACGGGCTGCATCGCCGTCCACGCGCCGCTGGCTGGGTAGTCCGTGCGTTGCATGTGCTGTTCCTTCGTGGGTCTTGCCACCATGCGATCCGTTGTCCCTTGCGGGACCACATCGCCACCGAAGTGACTAGGCACCGTGGATTCCCGGTTGCCGGACCGAATGGTCGCTCGTGATGTAGCAACCTCAGGCTAGCGGTAGCGTGATTTCACCCAACGGGCGGAGTTGGGGCTGCGCATCGGCGCCGTGTGGCCACGGTGCGATACACCCGATCTGCGATGGCTCGCATTCCCGGAAGCAGAATGAGTCGGCCCACCATCGACCACGGCAACCGGGCATGCATGAGTGCCTTGGCAACCGCAACATGGGCCGACACGTTGTCGCCGTCGGCACTCACCCACTGCACCGCCTCTTCGCACCTGGCGCGGGTGAGGCCGAGCGCGGCAAGGTTCGCATCCTGATACGCAATGGTCTCGAGCGGCCGACGCGTTCTGCGAACGAGAAACCCGACACACGCCGTGCAGAAACGACATTCGCCGTCGAACACCAACACTGCGTTGGTTAGCGTTGCGGGCATCGTGGTGCGCGTGTTGTTGTCAGTCAAGATGTTGGCTCTCCACCTGTTCACGATCGTATTGGTTGGCGTCATGATTAGTCTCGGATTCTGGCAACTTAATCGCCACAATGAACGTGACGCATTCAACGACGCGGTCCGATCCCGCGCGCAGGAGACGCCACGATCACCCGACGAAATACTGTCGCTGAGCGACAACCCGTCGAATCTCGAGTGGTTTCCACTTGCGACGACCGGCGAATACCTCGTCGACGCAAACCTGCTGCTCGTGAACGTGTCGCAGGACGGACAGGCGGGAGTCGACCCGGTAGCGGTTCTGCAACTGGACGACGGTCGTCTCCTACTGGTGAATCGGGGGTTCGTTCCGCTCGCACAGCCCGTTCCGGCACCACCGGAGGGACGGGTGACCATCGTCGGACGGGTACGCACCTCCGACGAACGAGAGCGAGGAGAACTGAGTGACGCTGCCGAGGGACCGTTGCGAGAAATCCAGAGAATCGACGTTGCTCGACTAGCCCCCCAACTACCGGGCAAGGTGCTGCCCATCTACGTGGATCTGCTCGGGAGTAATCCGGCGGATTCGCCGATGCTCTCGCGTATCGCCGACCCACAACTCACGCTCGGCCCCCATTTGTCCTATGTCATGCAGTGGTGGATTTTTTCGCTGTGCGCTGTGGTTGCGTGGGCGCTCATCGTGAGGCGAGCGCTCGCAGCAGACCGCCGGGCGACGACATCAGTTTGAGTTTGGTCGCCAACCCCACACGGCGAAAGACACCGAGCATCGCTGCTTGCACCTCTCGCGCAGGAGCGTCGACGCGCAGGTACGCCGACCACTGCGACATCGGCATCGAAAAGAACGCGTCGAAGAACTCGGCGATGGCCGCATCGGGAAGAGAACTCAGCACCTCGAGTCCCATGTCGTGCCATGCTCGAGTACGAAGTTGCTCCCGTGGCCATACGGCTTTCCATATCGCAGCAGAGAGTTCGCCACCTCGTCGACCCTGCTTTACGCTGTGCTCGATGGCCGCTGCCACTCGTGGCGCGGCCCGCAGCGACGCCGCCACCGAATACCCGGTGACGGGGTGCACGTAGCCCGCCGCGGCACCGAACCCCACCACCCGCGTTGTGCGCGCCGGCAAGGAATCACCCATCGAAATGGTGACTCGCTCGGTGCTCCGTACTGCGCCTTCCATCCCCAACCTCGCGTCGAGTCGCTCCGCGAGTTGCTCGATCGGCCGCGGCGGATTTGCGAACAGTGAGGTCTCCTCGAGCAGCACGGATCCGTCGGGGAACGGTGCGCCGTAGAGGAAGGTTGGTGGACGACTCCAATCCATCAACGTGAACACACCGGACCGCACTCCGACCCGCTCACCAACATTGACATCCGCCACCACGCCGTAGGCCGTCTGGGCGCCACCTCGAGGCGTGCGGCGTGCGAGGAACTCCCCACTACCCGTGCAGTCGACGACGACCAGCGAGTCGATGGTCGTACCACTGGCCAGTTGTACCGTGCTGGCGGACACACCGTGCGAGACCGCGGTAACGCTGTCGTCGCGCACCGCCACGGCACCCAGCAGTGCTGCACGCAATCGCGAGTTGTCGAAGACGACGTAGGACCGTCGCAACAACTGCTCGCGCGAGCCAACCACCCGGACGATGTTCCAACTTCCTCGCAGCACATCGCCCAGCGGTTGACCGATCTCGGCACGCACGACGTCATCCCGCCACGCACCGTACGTTGCGTGCCATGGTGTCGGCGGACCGACCACCACCGTATTCATCCCACGGAGCACGAGCGACCTCGCGAGCGCGGCTCCCGCCGGCCCGGATCCCACGATCACCACGTCGTGAGACACCTGCTACTCCATATCGGAGAGATGGGCGTGGTCGTTGTATCGCAACAATCGCCAGATGTTTTCCCGGGGACGGAACAGTTCCGTGATGGAACAGTTCTTGGTGTAGACCTCGAACTTGCCCGTCGAGGCCGTCTGCAAACAGTGGCGCAATACACCGTCGATGGTGCCACCGTGACACGTCACCATCACCGTCTTGCCGCGGTAGTCGCGCTCGAGTTCCTGAAACGCACCGATCACACGAGCGTGGAATTGCGACATCGTTTCACCACCCGGGAACACCACGGCGTCGGGATCTCCATTGAAATCCGGACGACCATATTGGGCCACGAAATCGTCGAAGGTCATGCCGTCGCACACCGGACCCGGGTCGTGTTCGCCGAAGCCGGCGCGTACGTCGATGTCCGAGTGCCCCACGAACGGCGCGTAGATCTCGGCTGTTTGTCGTGCTCTGGGGAACGAACTCGACACCACCACGTCGACGTTCAACTCGCCCGTTCGCCCGAGGCGCTCCCCGAGTGCCTTGGCCTGTGCCTTTCCAAGATCGGTGAGCCCCCGACAGCTGCGCACACCGCCGATGTAGCGCTCAACGGTGGCGAACGATTCGCCGTGCCGCACCAGCACCACTCGAGTGTCGGTCATACGAGTTTCTCGACGAATCCTTCCAGCTGTCGCAAGTTTCGACATTCGTACACGCCATCGGTGTGACCGCCGTATTCTCCCACGATGGAGTCACCCGTATTCCAATACGAGCGTGGCTCGGGATTGAGCCAATACACGTGTCGGGCGTGCTTACGCATCTCCTTCACCACCCAGCTTTGGGATGCGTGATAGTTGTTTCGAGCATCACCCAACAACAGCACGGTGGTCTTCGGGTTGATGTCCTTGCCGTAGCGCTCCCAGAACACCTCGAAGGCGTGCCCATAGTCGCTGTGCCCATCCACCCACACGACGTCGGCTTCGGTATTCACCTTGTGGATCGCTTCCTGGATGTCCTCGGTCGCACGGAAGTGCTTGGTGACCTCGTCGATGCCGTCGATGAAGACGAAGGAGCGAACCTTGCTGAACTGACTCTGGATGGCGTACACCAACATGAGCGTGAATCGGGCGAAGGCGGCGACGCTGCCCGAGATATCCGCCACCACCATCAGTTCCGGTTTGGCGGGCCGCGGATACTTGAACTTCGGTTCGGCCGGCACGCCGCCGTAACTCAGCGAGTGACGCACCGTGTTGCGGAAATCCAGCGGACCCTTCCTGCCATGTCGTCGCTTGCGCGCCAACCGTGCCGCGAGTTTGCGCGTGAGCGGAAACAGCGCCTTCTTCAGCGACTGCATCTCTTCGCGGCTGGCATGCATGAACTCCACGTCCTCGGGCAGGGGCTTGCGAAGCGTCTTGGCCATCGCCTCGGCGCCGCGATCCGCGACGAGTCGACGACGAATCTCCGCCTCGACCTCCTTTTTGAACTGCTCGATTCGCATCTCATATTCGTCCTTGGCCAAGCGCTGTTCGAGGTTGGTCGTCTCACGCTGGGATGCCGCCTTGCCGGCCTCCATCAACTTGGCGAGCATGTTGTCCAAGTCGAGGTTGCGCAGGGTTCGATAGAGGTAATACGTGCCACCGACGGGACGGCCGGGCTCCATACCTGCGAAGCGAGCCACGGATTGTCGCGCCAAAGCACGCATCATTGCCTGATCGCCCTGCATCAGTGCACGCATGAGCATGTTCGCAAGTTCCTCGGGCGTGAGCGCCTCCAACCCGCCGCCGCCAGCCCCCCGGCCCTCACCCTGACCGAGTTGGGCCTGATCCTGGTCGTCGCGCCAGAACTCGTCGGCTTGTTCTTCGCTCGGATCGACGATGTTGTACTGCGACCCGCGCAACGAGAAGTACACCTCGAAGATGGTTTCGAAGACCCTCCAGTGGGAGGAGTTCTTCACCAACGTCGCACCGAGTGCGTACTTGAACGCCTCGCGATCCTCGATGGGGATGACCTTCACGGCCTCCATCGCATCCAGGTTCTCGGTGAGGCTCACCGGCAAACCTGCGCGTCGAAGTTCGCCCACGAAACCCGACATCAAGTCGATGACCGGCATCGTTCCTCTATTCGTCGACCGACAGCTCTTTGGCGGCCTTTGCAATATCGGTTTGGTACTTGAGCAACACGTGGAGCGTTTCCTTGGCCTGTTCGGCGTCGATGTGGTCGACACCAAGCAGGATGAGCGTGCGTGCCCAGTCGAGGGTTTCGCTCACCGATGGCGCCTTCTTCAGGTCGAGCTGGCGGATGCTGCGAACGATGCGCGCGATCTGGTCGGCCAAGTTGGCACTGATATCGGGCACCTTGGCGAGCACGATTGCCTTCTCGCGTTCCATGTCGGGATAGTCCACGTGCAGATACAAACAGCGACGCTTGAGCGCCTCGGACAACTCGCGGGTGTTGTTGGAGGTGAGGAACACCATGGGAATTTGCTTGGCGGTGATGGTTCCGAGCTCAGGGATGGACACCTGATATTCGCTCAGCACCTCGAGCAGCAGGGCTTCGGTTTCCACCTCCACACGATCGACCTCGTCGATGAGCAGCACCACCGGGTCCGGCGCCGAGATCGCCTCGAGCAAGGGCCGAGTAAGCAGGAATTCATCGCTGAAGATGTCGTCGTGCACCTCCGACCACGAGTCGCTCGTCTTGTCGGCTTGGATGCGCAGCAACTGCTTTTTGTAGTTCCACTCGTAGAGCGCCTTGGACTCGTCCAAACCCTCGTAACACTGGAGCCGAATCAGCCGGGCACCCGTGAGTTCGGCGACGCTCTTTGCCAGTTGCGTCTTGCCGGTTCCGGCGGGCCCCTCGATGAGCACGGGCTTGCCCAGCCGCTGTGCCAGATACACCACACCGGCAATGCCGTCGTCGGCGAGATAATTGATCGTCTTGAGGCCATCACGCACCTGCGCAACGGAGGCAAATGCGTTGGTCATCGGGGCAAGGCTACTCAGGAATGCGCTAGGCAAACGAGTGCTGGCAATAGCATTTGGTCTCGATGACTGACCGCTCGCAGTTCGCGAGCAATCTCGGTGTGGCTAGTGGCACGCTGGCATCGCGCCTCACCGGGTTGGCTCGGCTCATCGTGTTCGCGGCGGTGATCGGCCAGTCGGCCTTGGCGGATGCCTTCGACGTTGGAAACAACGCGCCGAACGTGATCTACGAGCTGCTCTTGGGCGGCACACTCACCGCAGTGCTCGTGCCGCTCTTCGTTGCCCACCGGGAACGGGGTGACCGCGACGGAACCGCGGCCGTGTTCGGCACCGGTCTCATCGCCCTCGGCATCGTCACCGCAGTTGCCGTCGTTGCAGCACCCGCGATTTTTCGACTGTACGCACTCTCGCCGGCCGGCGACGCAGCCGCATTCCACGCGGTGGGTTCGGCGCTGACACGTGTATTTCTCCTGCAAATCTTCTTCTACGGCCTCAACGCCATGGCGGCCGGCGTACTCAACGCCAACGGCCGATTCCTTGCTGCCGCATGGGCGCCGGTGGCATCGAATCTGGTGGCGATTGGCGCACTGCTCGGAATGCGCAACGACCCCTCGATCGCGGAGTTCACCCTGGACGCCGCGCGATCCGACTCACGATTGTTCTGGTGGTTCTCGCTCGGCCCGACGTTGGGCATCGCCGCGATGGCCGTGGTCGTGATGTTCGTCGCGATTGGTGCCGGTGTGCTCCCGCGACCCGTCTTTTCGCCACGACATCCCGCGGTTCGCGACCTGTTCCGCGTCTCGGGCTGGGCAATCGGCTACATCGCGGCCAATCAGGTGGCACTCGTGGTGGTGAAGAATCTGGCCGACCCGGGGTCGGGACGACTCGACGCCTACGCCAAGGCGATGACCATATTTCAACTACCCCACGGTTTGCTCGCCGTCACCGTCGTGACCACCACCGCCCCCTTGTTGGCTCGTGCTGCCGCGCAGCACGAGCACGGCGAGTTCGTGCGACGATTCGTGGTCGGCGCCCGCACCACCGTGGCACTCACGTTGCTGCCGGCAATCGCCATGCTGACGTTCGCCGAGCCGATCGTGCGCCTGCTCCTCGGTTGGGGGGCATTCGACTCCGGAGCCGTCACCACCACCGCACGCGCCCTTGGTGGTATGGGCATCGGGCTCGTGGGATTCTCGCTGTACCTGTTCGCATTGCGCGGCTTTTACAGCCATGGCGACACGCGCACGCCGTTCCTGATCAACATCGGGCAGAACCTCCTGAACATCGCCCTGGCCATCGCCCTGGCCGGTCGCTACGACGTCCTCGGGCTCGGTCTTGCATTCGCGATCTCATATCTCGTGTTCGCGGTGGTCGCGGTAGGCGCCATGGCACGCACGCACGGCACACCGCGCATCACGAAACTTCTGTTCAGTAGACGATGAGATCGTCGCGATGAATCAACTCGGCTGAGACATCGTCGGACAACTCCGAACTCTTCTTGCCCGCCGCAGCCGCTGCCTGTCGTTCATCGACCCGCACCAAGCCTCGCGCCATCACCGTGCCGGAAGCGTCGGCCACCTCCACCACGTCGCCTGCGGCAAAGGTGCCCCGCACTTCGATGACGCCGGCGTGGAGAAGCGATACCCCGCGATTCACCAGTGCCGCGCGGGCACCTTCGTCGATCGTGACTCGACCAACGGGCTGGGCGGCAAATGCAATCCAAAGTTTTCGGGCAGTAAGACGTCGGTCGTGCGCCGCAAACGTGGTTCCCACTCCACCATCACCCGAGACTGCGTCGACCAATACGTCGTGTCGAGCAGCACGCGCGATGATGGTGCGCACGCCGGACCAGCTGGCGATACGAGCCGCGGTCAGCTTCGACGCCATCCCGCCACTTCCGCGCGCGGTGCCGGTTGCGCTCGCCCGCACCGACATGAGTTCGTCGGATGCGGCCACATGGTCGACGAGCGTTGCCGACGGATCGGATGCGGGATCGGCGGTGAACAGTCCGTCGGTGTCGGTGAGCAGCACCAACACGTCGGCATCCACGCTGTGGGCCACCAGTGCGGCGATGCGGTCGTTGTCCCCGAATCGAATCTCGTCGCTGGCTATGGCGTCGTTCTCATTGATGATCGGCACGCAACCGAGTTCCAGCAACCTCAGCATCGTGTGTCGGGCATGGAGGTACTGGGCGCGATCGATGAAGTCGTTCGGCACCAACAGCACCTGCGCCCCGACCAAACCATGTGCGTCGAGAGCAGCGTTGTAGTGACCCATCAATCTGCTCTGACCGGCCGCAGCCAACGCCTGCAGGGTGGCGGTATCGGTCGGTCGCTGCGACAGTCCGAGTGCAGCGACTCCTCCGGCCACTGCACCACTCGTCACCACCAACACTTCGTGACCCGCGTTGCGCAACCGGGCGACCTGCGCACACAATGACTGCACCATCGCAACGTCGATTGCGCCGCGATCGTCGGTGATGGACGACGTACCGATTTTTGCGACCACTCTCATTCGCGCACCTCACCCCACCGCATGCGTGTACTCGAAACTGAATTCCTTGATGTGAATGGTCGCACCGTCGTGGGCACCGGCACGGGCCAACAAACGAGGCACCCCGAGACCGGTCAGACGATCATCGATGTAATTGAGCGCATCGGGTGAGGACACGTCGCTGAGCGCCACCGCACGCTCGACCGCTCGACCGTGCAAACGGAATTCGTTCTCCCCCAGTTTCTCCACGCGTGTGCCTTCGGGCTCGGGGCGAATGGTGATCTCGGTGTCGTCCACCTCGGGGATCTCACGAGCCTCGAAGACCAGTTCCGCCAAGGCGCCGACCACCTCGCGAACTCCCGCGCCGGTAACCGACGACATGGTTCGCCAACCCGCCGCCTCCCAGCGCGCCCTGGTGTGGGGGTCGACCGCGTCCAGTTTCGTGCCGACGATGAGTCGCGGTCGCGCCAGAAGTTCGGGGCGGTATGCCTGCAACTCGCGCAACAGCACCTCCACCTGTGTTTCCGGAGCAACTCCCTCCATCGAAACCAAGTCGGCGAGGATGCACAGGACGCGCGCCCGCTCGATGTGTCGCAAGAACTGATGCCCCAGGCCGCGACCCTCGCTCGCACCCTCGATGAGGCCGGGAATGTCGGCGATGACGAACTCGGTCTCCTCACCCAACCGCACCACGCCGAGATGCGGTTCCAGCGTGGTGAACGGATAGTTGGCGATCTTCGGCTTCGCTGCCGAAACGGCCGAGATGAACGTGCTCTTGCCGGCATTCGGGTAACCGACCAATGCGACGTCCGCCATCAATTTGAGCTCGAGTTTCAGCCACCGCGTTGGTCCATGTTCGCCCTGCTCGGCGAACTTCGGTGCCCGCCGTTTGTTCGTGAGGAACCGTGCATTGCCGCGACCTCCCTGTCCCCCGGGAATCGCCATCCAACGCATGCCGTGGGTACGCAAGTCGGCAAGCACTTCGTTGTTGTACAGGTCTCGCACGATCGTGCCCTCGGGTACCTTGACATCGAGATCACGACCACGACGTCCGTGTAGGTCCTTACCCATCCCCGACACACCGTCCTCGCCGCGACGGTGTGGATGATCCCGAAACGCCACCAATGATGCCACGTTGTGGTCGGCAATTAGCCATACTGCACCGCCGTCGCCACCGTCACCGCCGTTGGGTCCGCCGTACACCACCGGACCCTCACGACGGAAACTCACGCATCCGGCACCGCCGTCTCCGCCACGCACGTTCAACTGCGCTTCGTCGACAAACGCACTCATCTCGGTGAACTCCTGGTGACAACTCGTGCCGTTGTGGCGAATATTCACGCTACAAGCGCAGACCCCATGCGTATCGTTGAAGCATGACCTCGCGCGCCGAAACATGGGCCTCGACGATGCACGGTCACACGGACGACGGCACCGTTCGATATGCCCATGCAGATTCATGGGCCGGCACCGGACGGTTGGAACTGGTGCCGCGCGACGCCCGCGAGGCGCACGAGTCCGAGTTTCTCGCCCCACATGCAACGCGTTCGTTCGGCGCGGGTCGTCGCCGTCAACACGAGGAACCCGACGCCTTCCGCACGTGCTTCGAACGCGATCGCGACCGCATTCTCCACGCCTCCTCGTTCCGGCGCCTGGCGGGAAAGACCCAGGTGTTCGTGTTTCCCGAGGATCATCAACGAACACGCTTGACCCATGCCCTGGAAGTCGCACAGGTGGCCGTGTCCGTCTCGCGAGCACTTGGTCTCAACGTTGCACTCACGGAAGCAATCGCCCTCGGCCATGACTGCGGCCACGGTCCCGGCGGACACGCGAGCGAGGATGCACTGTCCCCGTACGTGGATGGCGGCTACGACCATGCCGTGTGGGGTGCCGATGTGGCGCTTGCATCGCTGAACTTGTGCGAAGAAACGCTCGACGGCATCCGGAACCACTCGTGGTCGCGCCCCGCCCCGGCAACCCCGGAGGGCGAAGTGGTGTCGTGGGCGGATCGCATCGCCTACGTGTGCCACGACTTCGAGGATGCGGTGTCCACCGGTTTGGTGGTTGCCGATTCCTTACCGGAAGAAGTCCGCATTCTCTGCGGTATTTCGCGGGGTTCGCAGCTCAAGGCGTTCATCACCGGCATGATCGATGCAGCCAGACATTCCGGCCGCATCGGAATGACCAGCACGATGGCCGACGCACTCGCCGCTTTTCGTAGGTTCAACTACGACAACATCTACATGCGTGACGCGTCGCGAGAGCAAGCCAAGTCGGTGATCGACCTTCTTCGCGCACTCGTCGAGCACTACCACGCGCATCCCGACCACATGGCCGCTGCGTTTTCCGACGGCGTCGGTGCGCCGAATGGCGACGACGCGCTCCTCCAAGCGGTGACCTACGTCGGAGGCATGACCGACCGGTTTGCGTGTCGTCAGGGTCTCACGCTGTTGCAGTACGACCCCGAGCGCCTCCCTCGCGGCATCGACGTGTAGCGCTCGCCGTCACAGTTTCGCGCTCGCCTACAGGAACCTGATCATCGCGCCAACCGCGGCAATCGTGATGCCGTTCAGCGTGATCATTGCCGTGAGCAGCATGCGGGTATTTCTCGCCATCTCTTCTCGAAGCGAGCGCTCCATGCTGGCCATGTCGGCGCGAAGGGA
>JAFMFM010000073.1 GCA_017856115.1 Actinomycetota bacterium
TCGACCACGGCTGGGTCGATGCGAACGCCCGGGCTCATCGTCGACGACAACGTGATGCGCTTCAAGTAGCGACCCTTGGCGGCCGACGGCTTGGCGCGAACCAGTTCATCGAGCACGGCTTTCACGTTGGCCACGAGCGCCGGAACTTCGAAGCTGGCCTTCCCCACCGGAACGTGCACGTTGCCGTAACGATCGGTGCGATACTCCACCTTTCCACCCTTGAATTCGCTCACTGCGCGAGCCACGTCGGTGGTAACGGTTCCGGTTTTGGGGTTGGGCATCAAACCACGGGGTCCCAATGCACGACCGAGCTTTCCGACCATCGGCATCAGATCAGGGGTGGCGATGATGATGTCGAAGTTCATGTTGCCCTTCTCGATGTCGGCAGCCAGATCGTCTGCACCAACCACATCTGCGCCGGCGTCACGCGCCAGTTTGGCGTTGTCACCCTGGGCGAACACGGCGACTCGAACCGACTTGCCGGTTCCCGAGGGCATGGAGACGGTTCCGCGAATGGTCTGGTCGCTCTTCTTGGTATCGAGTCCCAGGCGAATCGCCACGTCGACGGTTTCGTCGAACTTGGCCTTGGCCATCGACTTCACCTTGGTGACGGCGGCGGTGAGATCGTGCAATTCGTCGCGGTCCAGGCCCGTGGCCGATGCGACGTACTTCTTTCCCCGGTGATTTTCCCTGGCCATAAAGCCTCCCTCGTAGTAATGCCCGCCGGACGAGGTGGTACCGACGAGGCCGTTGTTAGGTTTCTGACGCTATCGCTGCGTCGCGCCGTTCAGGGCGTGACGGTAAGGCCCATGCTGCGTGCGGTGCCCCGCACCTGCTGCTTGGCGGCCTCGAGGTCGTTGGCGTTGAGGTCGGGCATTTTTCGCTTGGCGACTTCCTCGATGTCCTTCTCGCTCACCGACCCGGCGACTTCCTTACCAGGGTTCGAGGCCGCCTTTTCGATCTTTGCCTTCTCGCGGAGCAGCACCGGCGTTGGCGGGGTCTTCAGTTTGAATTCGAAGGTTCGGTCGTCGAAGATGGTGATTTCCACCGGAATAACGGTGCCCACTTGGCTTTCGGTCGCGGCGTTGTACTGCTTCACGAAGTCCATGATCTGGATGCCGTGTGGTCCGAGCGCGGTACCCACCGGCGGGGCTGGTGTTGCCTTACCCGCGGGAATTTGGATCTTGACGATCGCGGAGACTTCTTTCTTGGCCATGGTGGGCGTTGTCCTTCCTGGATGAAATCGTGGTTGTTTGCGTGGATGATTAGAGCTTGGCGACTTGTCCGAAATCCATCTCGACCAGCGTGTCGCGGCCGAAGATGTTGACGAGCACCTTCAGCTTCATGTGGTCGGCATTGATCTCGGCGATTTGTCCCTGGAAGTCGGCGAACGGGCCTTCCTTCACTCGAACTGCTTCGCCAACGTCGTAGTCGAGCTTCGGCGCCTTGCGCTTGGGCTGTACTTCGCCCTCTTCCTTCGGCGCAAAGAAGTGGAGCACTTCCTTCTTCGACAACGGAGCCGGCCGTTGACCGCGCTGGTTCTGTCCGACGAAGCCCGTGATGCCCGGAGTTTGCCGAATGCACAACCACGACTCGTCATCGAGTTCGCATCGCACGAGAATGTAGCCGGGGAACATCTTCTTCTGCACGGTCTGCTTGCGGCCGTTCTTGAACTCCACGACGTCTTCCATCGGGATGACGATCTCGTACACCTTGTGGTCGAGGTGCATCGACTGCACGCGGGCGCGCATGGCTTGCTCGGCCTTCTTTTCGTAACCGGACTGACTGTGCACCACGTACCACTTGCCTGGGCGCAGCCACGGACGCTCGATGACCTCTTCTTCGCCCCCGTCGGACGTGAGGTCGAATTCTGAGTCGACGAGTGATTCGGTGGTGTTGTCAGTGTTCATAGTTGTTAGTCCTTGTAGAGCCAGCCGGAAAGGATGCCGAACAGCGAATCGAGGCCGAATACGTAGGTGGTCACGATGAGTACTGCGATGAGCACGATGATCGAATAACGGCGCACTTCCGGCCACTTCGGCCACGACACCTTGCGCATCTCGTCGCGAACTTCGCGAATGTACTGGAATGCACCGACTCGTTCACGCGCTTGCGTGGGGGCAACGGGCTGACGCACCGGGGCGCCCTGGTCGTTCACCGCACCCATGCGTCGCATGGCGCGCTTCTGTTGCCGGTTGAGATCCATTGACATACGGGTGGCAAAGGCTATCGGGCTGATCGGTGCTGTCGCCCCGGTACTCCGTGTGGCCGCCACAACAACTCACAGGTGTACCGCACCAGACGGCGCGGTGCTTGAGCAGCCGCCGTACGTGTCTTGCAGGGCAGGAGGGACTTGAACCCCCGACCGTCGGTTTTGGAGACCGATGCTCTACCAACTGAGCTACTGCCCTCTGGATTCCGTGTTCGGCAGGCTACCAATGACTTCCGTAAACGTTCCCTCCTGCACGATGCGACCCGCCTCGAGGCGAATCAGTCGGTTGCAATACGCGAGCGTCGAGGTGCGGTGTGCAACCACGATCAGGGTGTGGTCGTGGGCAATTTCACGGAACGCCTCAACGATTTCGCGCTCCGTGTCGGCATCAAGCGCAGAAGTGGCCTCATCAAGGACGATTACTTCTGGATTGCCATAGAGCGCGCGTGCGATGCCGAGTCGCTGCCGTTGACCACCCGAGAGCCGGACCCCACGCTCCCCCACAACGGTGTCCAAGCGAGCCGGCAACGACTGTACGAATTCCCAAAGGTTTGCGGATCGGAGCGCTTTTTCCACGTCGGCGTCGTTGATTTCCTTTTCATTAAGGCCGAAGGCAACATTGCGTCGAATCGTGGTGTCCATCAGGTACACGTGTTGGGGCACGTAACCGATACGGTCCTGCCAGTAGCGGGGATCCGCACTGATGTCGCGACCGTTCACCACGATGGTGCCGGTTCT
>JAFMFM010000038.1 GCA_017856115.1 Actinomycetota bacterium
CGCAGCCGGGTCGCCAGGCCGGCAATCCGCCGCGCGACTCCGCGCGGCGCGAACGTGGACACCGTCGCCAACGACTTGTTCACCAGCCCCGGCACGCAAATGGCCTTGCCCGCCGCCACCGCACGCAACCCGTCCCGGGCCACATCGTCCGCCGACATCCATGCAAATTCGGGAAAACTCGATTCCAGTCCAGACGTATTGGAGATGCTTTGAAACTCGGTGTGCGTGAGCCCCGGGCACAGGGCCGTCACACGGATACCCGAACCGCGAAGTTCCTCGTGCAACGCCTGTGTGAGGCTGGTGACGAATGCCTTCGTCGCCGCATACACCGCGAGATCCGGACCGGGTTGAAACGACGCGATGCTCGAGACGTTCAGCAGGTAACCACGACCGCGCGGCTGCATCTGGCGAATGGCCTCGTGTGAAATTCGTGTGAGGGCGTTGATGTTGAGCGAGATTTCGCGACTCAGGCGCTCGGGGTCGGCGGCGGAGAACGAACCACTCGTGCCGAACCCGGCATTGTTCACCACGAGTTCCACCACAGGAAGCGTGGTGTCGCCGAGCCGAGCGAGCACGGAGTCGAGGCCTTCGGCAGTCGTGAGGTCGGCGGCCAACACCTCGACGTTGGGGTACCGAGCGGCAAGCCCGTCGAGACGCTCCTTTCGTCGTGCGACCAGGACCATACCAACACCGGCCTTGCCGAGTTTGTGTGCAATCGCCTCGCCGATCCCACTCGATGCACCGGTAACGAGTGCGTGCGAGAACGGGGCCTTCGTCACGATGTTCCAGTCAGCGAGGAACGTTCACGACACTCAGGGGTTACCGAGTCCGCCGGTGGCCGACAGGCGTGCATGGGCGCGGCGCAGGTCTGCTTCGACGCTGGCGTCGTGCTCGCTACGCATCGCGGTTTCGGCACGCTCTTTTGCCGCACGGGCACGTGTCACGTCGATGTCCTCGGCGAGTTCGGCATTGTCCGACAAGATCGTCACATGGGCCCCGGAGGCTTCCACATAACCACGATGTACGGCGAGATTCTGCACCTTGCCGTCCTCCAGGTAGATGCGTGTGTGGTTTTCGGTGAGCACACCGAGGAATGAGGTATGGCCGGGCAGGAAGGCGATCTCACCCCCGCTCTCGGTTCGGGTGATCACCTGCGTTGCGATGCCGCTGAACAGCACGCGCTCGGGTGACACCACCTCCACCTTCATGGTCGCTCCGCTGGCCACGTGGGGTTCTGCCTACTCCGCCGACTCTTGCAGGGCCTTGGCCTTGGCCAAGACCTGCTCGACGCTGCCCACGTTGAGGAACGCCTGCTCGGGGACCTCGTCGAGTTCGCCTTTCACGATGGCCTCGAAGCTCTCCACGGTTTCGGAGGTCGGCACGTACTCACCCTTCACGCCGGTGAACACCTCTGCCACGTAGAACGGCTGCGACAGGAAGCGCTGCACCTTGCGAGCGCGAGACACGGTTTGACGGTCTTCTTCCGACAGTTCGTCCAATCCGAGAATCGCGATGATGTCCTGGAGTTCCTTGTAACGCTGCAGGATTTCCTGCACGCGGCGCGCCACGTTGTAGTGACGCTCGCCCACCACTTCGGGCGACAAGATGGTGGAGGTCGACGCGAGCGGGTCCACCGCCGGGTAGATGCCCAACGATGCAATCTGTCGAGACAATTCCGTGGTTGCGTCCAAGAAGGTGAACGTGGTGAACGGTGCCGGGTCGGTGTAGTCGTCAGCAGGCACGTACACGGCCTGCAGCGAGGTGATCGATCGACCGCGGGTCGATGTAATGCGCTCCTGTAGCTGACCCATTTCGTCCGCCAACGTCGGCTGGTAGCCCACCGCCGACGGCATTCGACCGAGCAGGGTCGACACCTCGGAGCCCGCCTGCACGAAGCGGAAGATGTTGTCCACGAACAACAGCACGTCCTGGTTCTTCACGTCGCGGAAGTACTCGGCCATGGTGAGGGCAGAGAGCGCCACGCGCAAACGTACGCCCGGTGGCTCGTCCATCTGTCCGAACACCAGCGCGGCTTTCTCGAACACACCCGACTCCGCCATTTCAATTCGCAGGTCGGTACCTTCGCGGGTTCGCTCACCCACGCCGGCGAACACCGACACGCCACCGTGCTTGGATGCCACGCGGTTGATCATCTCGGTGATGAGCACGGTCTTGCCCACGCCCGCGCCACCGAAGAGACCGATCTTTCCACCGGCAAGATACGGGGTGAGCAGGTCGATCACCTTGATGCCGGTTTCGAACATTCGCTTGGTCGGCTCCAACGTGTCGAAGGCGGGTGCCGGGCGGTGGATGTCCCAACGCTCGACGTCCTTGAAATCGTCCTGGTTGCCGTCGAGCACATCGCCCCACACGTTCCACACGTGACCGAGCGTCTTTTCTCCCACCGGCACGCAGATGCCACGACCGGTGTCGCGCACGGGTGTGCCACGACGCAAACCGTCGGTTGGCTTCATGCATACTGCGCGAACGCGGCTGTGGCCGAGTTGCTGAGCAACTTCGGCAAGCACCGTGTTGGGCTTGCCATCGACGTCGATGGTGAATTCGAGCGCACGATTCAGCTCCGGCAGGCTGCCGCGGGGAAACTCCACGTCGATCACCGGTCCGGCGATCGCCACGACACGACCTTCCACAGTCTTGGTGTTGCTCATCGTTGCTGTCATGATTGCTCCTTTGTCGAATTTGCGAATTGGGAAGAACGTGCGAGCGTGCGATCAGTCATCAGACACCCACCATGTCGTCGGCACCACTCAGTGCCTCTGCGCCGCCGACGATCTCCATGATTTCCGTGGTGATGGAGTCCTGGCGTGCGCGGTTCATGGTGCGCGACAGGCTCTTGATGAGTTCCTCGGCATTGTCGGTTGCCGACTTCATCGCACGCTGACGAAATGCGTGCTCGCTGGCAGCCGCATTGAGCAGGGCCGCATAGATTCGAGCCTCGACATAGCGCGGTAGCAGTGAACCGAGGATGTCCTCCGCACTCGGCTCGAACTCGTAGGCGCTCACGCCGCCCTCCGGCTTTCCATCGCCACCTTCCACCACTTCCCGCTCGAGCGGAATCAGCGGACGCCGAACCACTTCCTGGGTTCCCGAGGACACGAATCGCGTGTACACCAACTCCACGCGATCGACCGCGCCGGACAGGAACTGTTCCACCACGTACTCCCCGATCGCCTTGGCGTTCTCGTACTTCGGAGCGTCGGAGAACCCGCCGAAGCCTTGGCGGAGCGCATATCCGCGGAACTTGAAATAGCTCTCGCTCTTGCGACCCACGGGCACGATGGCGTAGTCCTTGCCGGCCAGCACGTCGGCCTTTACTTCGCCCTCGGTGGCACGCAAGACACCCGCGTTGTAGCCGCCACAAAGGCCGCGATCAGCCGCGATGGTGACGTAGCAGGTGGTTTTCACCACGTCACGGGGCTTCATGAATGCCGATTCGTTGCCGGAGCCTCCGGCGGCGAGGTCCTTCACCACGTTGGTGATCATCTCGCTGTACGGCACGGCTGCTTGTACCCGTTGCTGGGCCTTCACGATGCGCGACGCGGCGATCAACTCCATGGCACGAGTGATCTTCTTCGTTGCCTGAACGGAACGGATCCGTCCACGAAGAATGCGCTCTTGACCGCCGGCCATGTGCTTCGATTACTCCGTCGCCAGGGTCTTCTTGCTGGCAGCCTGACCGACTTCGCCAGCGGTGGTCTTGGTCGGGTCGGCCGATGCGCCTGCGACCGGGGTCGACGCGAAGGATTTCTTGAACTCCGCCACGACGCCCGCCAGATCGGCAGGAATGTCGGCTTTGGGGTTCTGGCGAATGCCCGCCAACATGCTTCCGTGACGCGATCGCATGTGCTCGAGCAACTCCTGTTCGAAGCGTCGCACGTCGGCGACGGGAATGTCGTCGAGATATCCCTTGGTGCCGGCAAAGATCGACACCACTTGCTCTTCGACGGGCATCGGACTGTTGAGCGGCTGCTTGAGCAATTCCACCAGGCGGTAGCCACGCTCCAACTGGGCCTTGGAGATGGCGTCCAACTCCGATCCGAAGGTGGCGAATGCCTCGAGTTCGCGGAACTGCGCGAGGTCGAGCTTCAAGGTGCCCGACACGCTCTTCATCGCCTTGATTTGTGCGGCACCACCCACACGGCTGACCGAGATACCCACGTCGACGGCCGGACGCACGCCCGACTTGAACAGACTGTCCTGCAGGTACACCTGACCGTCGGTGATCGAGATCACGTTGGTGGGGATGTATGCCGACACGTCGCCGGCCTTGGTTTCGATCACCGGGAGCGCGGTAAGCGAGCCTGCGCCATTTTCGTCGCTCAGCTTGGCTGCGCGCTCCAACAAACGGCTGTGCAGGTAGAACACGTCACCCGGGTAGGCCTCGCGACCCGGTGGACGACGAAGCAGCAGTGAAATCTGGCGATACGCCTCGGCCTGCTTGGAAAGGTCGTCGTAGACGATGAGGGCGTGCTCGCCCTTTTCCATCCAGTGCTGTCCCATCGCGCACCCTGCATACGGGGCCAGGTACTTGAACGGTGCAGGATCGCTGGCTGGTGCAGCCACCACCACGGTGTACTCCATCGCGCCGTATTGACGCAGCGTCTCCACGGTCTGGGCGACGGTCGAACCCTTCTGACCGACTGCCACATAAATGCACTTCACGCCCAAACCCTTCTGGTTGAGGATGGTGTCGATGGCGACGGTGGTCTTGCCCGTCTTGCGGTCACCGATGATCAGTTCGCGCTGTCCGCGACCGATCGGGGTCATCGCATCGATGGCCTTGATGCCGGTCTGTAGCGGCTCGTGCACGGGCTTTCGACCCATGATTCCGGGCGCCTGTACCTCTACACGGCGCATCTGACCGCCGACGATGTCACCATTGCCGTCGATCGGCATGCCGAGCGCATTGACAACTCGACCGAGCATCGCATCGCCGACCGGAACCGACAAGATTCGTCCGGTGGCCTTCACCGTCTGTTGCTCTTCGATGCCGTCGGCGTTACCGAGAACGACCACACCGATCGAATCCTCGTCGAGGTTCAACGCCAAACCGACGCTGCCGTCCTCGAATTCCAACAACTCGTTCACGGCACAATCGGGAAGTCCGCTCACGCGGGCAATACCGTCCCCGATCTCTGCAACGCGACCAACGGTGCGTGCCTCGACCGACGGCGTGTAACCGTCGAGACCCTTCGTGATGGCCGCCGCGATGTCTGAGGCGGAGAGTGTGAGTTCGGACATGTGGATTTCCTTTCGAATGTCGCTTAGAAACGTGACTTAACTTGATCGAGGCGGGTACGAACCGAGTCGTCGATGACTTCGTCGCCGACGGTCGCGACGATTCCGCCGATGACGGTCGGATCCACCACAACCTTGAGGTTCAACTTCTTGCCCGTTGTCTTGGAGAGGGCTTCGGCGATTCGTGTCTTCTGGGCGTCGTTCAAGGCAACCGCACTTCGAATCTCCGCCACCTCCAACTGCTTCTCACTCGACGCGCGCTTCACGAGGGCGTCGGCAACCTGTGGCAGGAGCGACACGTGTCCGGTGCCAACCAGCAGCGACGCCAATTGAACGGTGACGTTGTGGGCTTTGCCGCCGAGCAACTGTTCCACGATGCCCTGACGACGTGCCACTGGCACGGTGGAGTCGCTCAACGCTGATCGTAGGGGTTCGTTCGTCTCGTAGGCCCGTGCCAGACGGAACATCTCGTCCTCCACGACGGCTACTGCGTCGTTCGCGGAGGCGACGTCGAACATTGCGTTCACGTACGCGGTTATCTGCTGACCACTCATCGCGATGCACCCACCTTGGATATGAAGCCATCCACCAGCTCCTGCTGGGTACGGTCGTCGAGCGCGGCACGAACGGCGTCGTTGGTTGCAACCGCCGACAGGCGCGCAATTTCGGCGCGAAGTTCGTCGCCGATTCGTGAACGTGCGGCCGCAATCTCGGCCGTGGCTCGTGTCTCCATCTCGGCGACTTCCGCGGCTATTCGCGTACGACCTTCCGACAGGATTGCGGCGGCCTGCGCATCGGCGTCGGCCAGGATGCGCGAACGTTCGCTCGCGATGTCGCCGAGTGCCTTACGGATGTTGGCAGCATCACTCTCGGCATTGCGACGCGCCGCTGCCGACTCGTCGATTTCTTGCTGGATCTTGGCGGTACGCGTCTCGAGTGCCTTCTTTGCCGCTGGCCAACCAAACTTGTACAGCGCAGAAAAGATGACTATCGAGGCAATGCTGCCGTAGATGATCTCGCCGATTTCCGGAAACAGCCAGTGGTGCGACTGTGATGGGTCCTCGGCAGCGAGAACGATGGACAAGACGTTCACGAACGACCTCCGCTCATGGTGCTATCGACCGCCCGCTTCACCACGGCTGCGTCGGGCGACTTGCCGAGCACCAGTTGCGTTGCGCGGGTCGTGACGCTTCCCACCGCTGCCGCGACCTCGGCCCGAGCGGCTGCTCGCGCAGCCTCGATGGCTTGGTCGGCCTGCGCGCGCTGAGCAGCGATCCGTGTGTTTACCTCGGCCACCTTCGTTTGACGCTCCGCATCAAGTGCCTGACGGGCCTTGTCGATACGAGCGGCCGCCTCGGCACGAACCTCCGCCAACGACGCCTCGTACGAGGCGACGTCACCTTGTGCAGCGGCTCGTGTGGCTTGTGCGGTCTCGTGTCCGGCGCGAATCTCGCCGTAACGGGCCTCCATGCCCTTTCTCACTTTCGGCACGAGGAACACCCTCATGACGAAGAGGAACACCAGGAAGGTCCCGGCACCCCAGAAGAGTTCCTTGTTCTCCGGAGCGATGGGGTTCGGCCCCAGGTCTTCGGCGGCAAGGAGGATGGTGGAAATGAGCATGTTTCGTGCCGACTTCGATCAGGCGAACTTGAGCAGAATGAAGGCAACGAAGCCGATGAGCGCAAGCGCCTCGGTGAACGCAACTCCAAGGAACATGGTGGTGCGCACCATGCCTGCGGCCTCCGGCTGACGAGCCATCGACTCGATGGCCTTACCGAAGATGATGCCGATGCCGATGCCTGGTCCAATCGCGGCGAGGCCGTAGGCGTAACCGGCCGATGCGGCCGCGGCGGTGTTCTTTGCGGCTGCCGGATCGGCGACCGCGTCACCCGCCTCTGCCGCGATGCGGGCAATTGCTGCTAGTGCTTCCATTGCTGTTTTCTCCTTGTTGTTTGGTTGGTATTCGTGTGAATTGGTATTAGTGCTCCGCGTGCGACGCCATGTTGATGTACACGGCGGTCAACGTGGTGAAGATGTAGGCCTGCAGGAACGCCACGAGTACCTCGAAGCCCGTGAGGAAGAGCAATACCGCAAACGGCAACACACCGACCGGAATCAGGATTCGATCACGGGCCTGGAACAGTGCTTCCGACAAGAGTGCGAAGATCACGAGCAGCAAGTGGCCCGCCAACATGTTGGCGAAGAGTCGAACGGCCAAGGAGAACGGACGCACGATGAACGTGGAAATGATCTCGATGGGGGTCACCAGGATGTACAGGGCCTTGGGCACGCCTGGCGGGAACAGCACCGACTTGAAGTAACCGACCGGTCCTTGATGCTTGATGCCCGTTGCGTTGTAGACCACCCACACCATGAGCGCCATGAACGCCGGGATACCCATTCGCGCCGTCGCCGGCATCTGAATGAAGGGAATCACACCCGGCACGTTGCTGAGATAGATGAATATGAAGATGGAGAGCAGGAACGGTGTCCATGCCAGGCCCGATGGCCCCATCGTCTGCATGATGATCTGCTTCTCGATGAACTCGATGATGACTTCCGCCAGGTTCCGCGCACCCTTGGGTGCCACTTTGGGGTCCTTGCGCGCGGCGGCGAGGAAGATACCCATGCCGATGAGTGCCGCCGCAATTCCGATGAGCACCACCTTGTTGATGGTGGGCGCAACATCCTGCCATCGCAACAACATGTTGATCGGCGGGAATTCGAAGGCGAGTAGCGAGGTCGGATTCATACGTTGGCCTTTTCTGTCGTGGGTTTCAAACCTGGAAATGCCAGTGTCGCCGACACGTAGCGCATCTCCCAGAACAGCAGACCGAGATGTGAGATCACCAATGTGAGGCCGAGCGCCATGAGATCCACCCACGGCTCATTTCGCACCAGCATCACGGCAAGCGCCACGATGCCCAGGCGAACGATGTAGCCGAACAATGTCGCGGCCATCATCAACGCATACGAAATCCTCGCGGTGGTGGCAACGAGTCCGGCGGCGATCATGAAGTTGCACAGGACCAGACCCAACCCGTAACCACTCGACCACGCGCCGTTGGTGCCCCAGATGAGCCAAGACGCCGTCACCAGTGCCGGTGCGGCGATGACGCCACGCTTCACGATGTCGCGCGTGATTTGCGCTTCGGGGGACGGGCCAGTGTCGCGCATTGCGAGGACCGATGGGTTCACGTTGTTGGTCATCGTGACTGCGCCGCTTCTCGTCGTGCTGCTTCCAGTGCAGACATCTGTGCGTTGTATACGTAGTACAACTTGGCGAACTGTGCGACAACGGCCAGTACCACGAAGGTAATCATGAACCACGGCGTGGAGTTGAGCTGACGATCGATGAACCATCCAAGAAGGAAGAACACCAGTACCGTGCCGGCAATTTCGGCGCCTTTGGTGATGGAATCTGGATGTTGAGTTGCCAACGAGGACACCTTTGTCTGTTTCGAGGCTTGTGAACCGCTTAACAAACTAGGGGCGGGGGCCGCCTTCCACCAAATCCGATTCGTGAACTTGTGCCTCATGATCGTCGTACATGCGGTCATCGTCTCGCCGTAGACGCGGGTGCAGCACCGTGAACAGACTCAGCGCCGTGCCCGCCAGTACCAACAGCACCAACGCTGAACCGGTGCTGTAGAGCGCAGAAAAGAGCACGACGGTTGAGAACAACGCCGCCCAACCCCACAAAATCACGACTGCACGACGTGGACCATGCCCGAGTTGGATCAGCCGATGGTGCAGGTGACCCATGTCGGCTTCGGCCACACTTCGTCCACTCGCCGTGCGACGTACGAGTGCGAAGATCACGTCCACGATCGGCACCGCGAGCACGAGGAGCGAGATGAAGATCGGCGCGAGGAAGAAGTAGGTCTGACCGTTTGCCGACTGCGTGTCCGGATCGGCCCTTCCTCCCACCACGCTCGTGGCCACCGCCATCAAGAGCCCGAGGAGCAGGGCACCACTGTCTCCCATGAAGATGCGAGCCGGGTTGAAGTTGTACGGCAGGAAGCCGAGACACACGCCCACCGCGATGATCGCCACCAGCGGACCGATGTTCGGCTGGGGCAACAAGTTGCCCGCCGTGAGGTCCTGGGAATAGATGAAGAACGATCCGGCTCCGATGGCCACGATTCCCGCCGCCAGACCGTCCAATCCGTCGATGAGGTTCACTGCCTGCGTCATTCCCAACAACCACAAAACGGTGAAGAGCGGCACCCAATCGTCGGACAACACGAAGACATCGAGGAACGGAACTCGGAACTGGAACATCGTCACGCCAAACCACACGAGCGAGATTGCCGCAACCACCAGGCCGGACACCTTTGCCGGCGGCGAGATGTCGCGAACGTCGTCCAACAATCCGAGGGCGAACGTGATGCTGCACGCCACCACCACTCCGATGATCTCCGTACTGTCGTCGAAGATCGGATCGAAATCGCCCATGATGCTGGCTCCGACGATGCCCGCGAGAATGCCGACGAACATTCCGATGCCACCCACGTCCGGTGTCGGCACTGGGTGCATCCGGCGTTCGTCGGGTGTGGCCACCCACTGCTGGCGGTGCGCCAGGCGCACGATGAAGGGCATCGAAATTGCCGTTGCAGCCGCCGCGATCAAACCGACGATGAGGTACGACGAGACGCTAATCACGCAGACCGCTCACGTTCCTAACGATAGGCGGGGAACGCGGCACACAAGGCAGCCACCTTGGCGCGAACATCGGCGATGACCGCGGGGTCGTTGCGACCCTTCAACGTGGTGACGATGTAGTCGGCAATCGTCGCCATCTCCGGTTCCTTCATGCCTTGCGTGGTCACCGATGGCGTACCGATGCGAACACCCGAGGTTACGAAGGGGCTTCGCGGATCGTTCGGCACCGTGTTCTTGTTCAGTGTGATGCCCGCTTGATCGAGGACCGCTTGTGCTTCCTTGCCGGTGAGTTCGGAGTCGAACGGCCGGAGGTCGACCACCATCATGTGCGTATCGGTTCCACCCGATACCAGACGGAATCCACGCACTGCAAGGGCTTCGGCGAGCGCTGCCGCATTCCTCACGATCTGGTGTGCGTAGTCGCGGAAACTCGGTTGCAACGCCTCGAAGAACGCAATCGCTTTCGCGGCGACCGCATGTTCGAGCGGTCCGCCTTGCTGGCCCGGGAACACGGCCTTGTCGATTGCCTGGGCGTGTTGCTTGGTGGAGAGGATGCAACCACCACGTGGACCACGAAGCGTTTTGTGCGTGGTGAAGGTGACCACGTCGGCGAACGGAACGGGATTCGGGTGCGCTCCGCCTGCGACCAATCCCGCCAGGTGGGCGATGTCGAACATCATGTAGGCGCCGACCTCGTCGGCGATCTTCTTGAACGGCTCCGGTTCGATTCGCCGCGGATAACTGGTGGTTCCGGCAACGATCATTCGAGGACGGTGCTGCAGCGCCAAACTTCGAACTTCCTCGAAGTCGATGCGCTCGTCGTTCGTGCCAACCTTGTACGAGTGGAACCTGTAGAAGATTCCACTGGCGTTCACCGGCGAGCCATGGGTGAGATGCCCGCCGTGGTCGAGACTGAGACCCAACACCACGTCTCCGGGTTGCAACATGGCCTGGTACACGGCCATGTTGGCGCTCGCACCCGAATGCGGCTGCACGTTGGCGTGCTCGGCGCCGAACAACTGCTTCACGCGATCGATGGCAATCGCCTCGATCTCATCCACCACCGAGTTGCCGCCGTAATACCGTTTGCCCGGATAACCCTCGCTGTACTTGTTGGTGAGTACGGATCCGGTCGCACGCATCACCGCCGGTGACGTGAAATTCTCGCTCGCAATCAACTGCAGTCCGGTGACCTGACGGGTGCGCTCCTTCTCGATGAGCGCCTCCACCTGCGTGTCGGGGGTGGCTTCGGACGGAAACGGCATCGGTTCTAACTTTCGCGACGGGCCGATTCCTCGGCTTCGATCTCACCCAATTGTCCCACACGTCGTGCATGACGCCCACCCTCGAAAGGCGTATCGAGGAATTTCCCGACGATCCGTTCAGCCAACTCCGGGCTCACCACCCGTCCACCCATCGCCAAGACGTTGGCGTCGTTGTGCGAACGCGCCATCTCGGCCAGCCAGAGGTCGTTGCAGAGCGCCGCCCGCACACCGCGAACCTTGTTGGCGGCAATCTGCTCGCCCTGACCACTTCCCCCCAGCACGATGCCGACGTCCGCCTTGGCATCCCGCACCGCGCGTGCGACGCTCGCACAAATGTGGGGGTAGTCCACCGCATCCGTCGAATGCGTTCCGTAGTCTTCCACTCGATAACCGAGCGATTCCAACATCGACACGAGATGAGTCTTCACGTCGAAACCGGCATGATCAGAACCGATTGCAATTCGCTTGAGTGACGACTGCCCATCCGATGCCATTGCGCGCCAGCCTAGGTGGGTCGCACCGGTGACTTTCGTACGCTGGTGAAGCATGCCCATCGACCCGCGCACTCCCGTGCTCATCGGTCAGGGACAGGCCCTCGACCGGCCGACATCAGCAGTCGATGCCAAGCATCCCGTGGCGTTGATGGCCGACGCGCTCGCTGCAGCGGCACGCGACGCGGGTATCTCGCTCCCGCGAGAGGTCGATTCGATTCGCGTCGTGCGCTTGTTGTCGTGGAAGTACGCCAATGCCGCCCAGGCACTCGGTGCGTTGAGCGGAATCACCGCACGCGAGTACGCCACAACTCCCCATGGCGGCAACATGCCACAGACCCTGGTCAATCTCACGGCCAATCAGATCCTGCGCGGAGAACGCGACGTCGTCGTGTTGGCGGGTGGCGAGTGCGCACGTAGTCGCTCCGTGTTCAAGCACGCCGGCGAACTCAACTGGCCGCCACCCGATGGTCCGTCGGACTCCCTGCCATCGTCCGAGACCTCGTCGGTTGCTCCACCCACGAACATCGTGAACGACTTGGCGTTGCTCAACGATGAGGAGCAGCGTCTCGGCATCGTTCTTCCCGTTCAGGTGTATCCGCTGTTCGAGACCGCCATTCGCGCTGCATCCGGTCGCGACATCGAACAGCACGAGCGACACATCGCGACATTGTGGGCGCACTTCAGTGCCGTCGCCGCCAACAATGACTTCGCGTGGATTCGCGAGGCACTCACACCCGCCCAGGTTGCCTCCACGTCGCCACGCAATCGCATGATCGGCTCTCCCTACCGCAAGGTGATGAACTCCAACAATCAGGTGAACATGGCCGCTGCGATCGTCATGTGCTCGGCCGAGCGCGCCGATGCACTCGGCGTTCCGCGCGATCGTTGGGTGTTCCCCGTCTCGGGTACCGATTGCCATGAACACCAATTCGTCTCGAACCGCTGGTCGTTCGCCGAGACCCCGGCCGTGCGGCGTGGCGGAGAACGAGCACTGTCACTCGCAGAACTCTCGATCGGGGACGTCGCCCACGTGGATCTGTATTCGTGTTTTCCATCGGCCGTACAACTCGGAGCAGCGGCACTGGGTCTGGACCAGGGGTCGACCGATGGAGCACCAACCCGGCCGTTGACGTTGACGGGTGGCTTGTCGTTCGCCGGAGGTCCATGGAACAACTACGTGATGCATGCGATTGCCACGGCAATGACACGTCTTCGTGAGTCGCCCACCGACCACGCACTGATCTGGGCCAACGGTGGCTACGCCACCAAACACGCCTTCGGCGTGTACGCGGCAACGCCACCACGTCGCAACTTTCGATTCGAGTCACCACAAGCCGAAATCGATGCCCTACCGAAACGCAACTTGGCGCTCGGTGACGATGCCGCCGGACCGGCCACGATCGAGGCCTTCACCGTCATGCACGACCGCGATGGCAAGCCCGAACGGTTCATCGCTTCGGGGATACGAGGGGACGGTCGTCGCGTATGGATCACGAGCAACGACCCCACCGTTGCTGCATCGTTTGCAACCGGCGAACACGTCGGCGATGCGGTCACGTTGCGTCGCAGCGGTGAGCTCGCCTAACCAGCACGGTTCGGCGGCGGCGAGCACGGTTCGGCGGC
>JAFMFM010000039.1 GCA_017856115.1 Actinomycetota bacterium
CGCATCGCACTGCTTGGTTTGGTGTGGATGGCGCTGCCATTCTGGTTGTTTCCACTTGCCGAGCAAACGGTCACCAGCGGAGTGGCGGGAATGATCAACGGTGGACTTCCGGTGGTGATTGCCCTCGTCACTGCGCTGTGGGTGTGGCGAATGCCGAGTGTCAGACGAATCGTCGCCATCACGCTCGGCTTCACGGGCATCGCAGTTATCGCGTTGCCCGCCATCTGGGCCGAGTCGAGTGATGGCAGGTCGATCGCCGACGTGCGCGGAATCTCGTACCTGCTCGCTGCGGTGCTCGGTTACGCCGTTGGGTCGAACATTGCACGACCACTCCAAGCTCAGTTTGCACCGGCGCGGCTCCTGGCTCGGGTTCAGATTGCCGCTGCGTTCTGGACGTTTCCTCTCGCCGTACGCGGAATTAGCGAATCATCATTTGCATGGTCGGCAGTTGCCGCAATCGCGGTACTCGGCGTCGTGGGTACCGGTATTGCGTTCGTCGTGTTCGGCACACTCCTCGAACGAACGGGTATCACCCGCGCCATGATTCCCACCTATTTCACACCGATAGTGGGACTGGTGCTCGGGGCTCTCTTCAACGATGAGAGCATTGCATTGTTGTCGGTAGTGGGAATGTGCATCGTGATTGCATCGGCGTGGATGACGAGCAAACCAGACGAACGTGACGTCATGCTCAGCGACGCCACTGAAGCACGCTGAAGCCACCCAGTCCGCCAGGATCGCAGAGCGACTCGGCCTCACGTACACGGCTACGCATCATCATGGAAGTGACGGTTGGTGAGGTGGCGGCATCCCGCCATGCAGCCCGACCCTCCGCCACCAGCTGTTCGATTCCGAACTCTCGCAAGAACTCCGCCTGGGTCGTCACCACGGTTGGTGATGGCAATTGATCGATTGCAACTTCCACGGTGACGTCTTGCAAACCAACGGACTGCAGATAGTGCAAACCACGCTCATGGCTGGAATAGGTGCGCAACCACTGACGCCACGGACGACTCGCCATCTCGACAGACGTCGTGCAGTAGTCGAACACCACGAGTCGACCGGCGTTCAGTAGCGACAGTGCACTGCTCACCCAATGCACAGCAGCATCTTGTATCGCGATTCGGGATCCATGTGCCGCAGCGGGAGGCAGAAAATGGGGAATATCGGACGTCGTCACGAGTCGTTCGACGAATCGCTCGCCATCCGATTCGACGAACGCTTCACGCCAACCACCATCGAAGACGAACAGTCGAAACGGTAGGTTGTCGAGCAATTCATTGGCGATAATGACGCCGACGAATGGGGCCGACGGCATCTCCGCACGCGACTCCACTCCCGTCGGATGCAACGCCCGCTGGGTCTCGGACACCTCCACCGCCACGTATCGCAGAGCCGATGAACACCGCGGTTTCGCCGTCAAAATGGCGCGACTCAACGTCCCGGGACCTGCGCCCGCATCCACCACGGTGAACTGATCCGGGCGACCAAGCTCGTCCCACCATGTGTCCAGCGCTCTCGCAAGCACCGCCCCAAAAAGCGGGCCAACTTCAGGAGACGTAATGAAATCGCCTCGCCTACCGGCCCGGCCCGTCGTGCTGTAGAAGCCGTGCTCTCCGTAGAGCGTGATGTCGATGAACTTGTCAAAACGCAGCAGCCCGCCGTCGGCGACGATGGCGCGGCGCAGGTCGTCGGAGGCTGCGTGGTCGTGGTGGCCGGATGCCACGTGCTGCTCGTCAGCCGCCGAAGGCGCCAACGAGATTGGCAATATCACCGAAGTGCAGCACCACACCGGGCAGAATACCCAACACCAGGGTGGCAACGGCGGTAATGCCGAGCGCAATTTGCAGCGACGACGGCGTCACGATTGGCGTGTTGTCGCCGTGCGGCACGGGTCGCATCCACACCTCGCGCATCACGTTGCCGTAGTAACCAAAGGCAATCACCGAATTGACCGCACCGATGACCGCCAGCACGTACGCCCACGGAGTGGCATCCGTCAGCAGGGCCTGGAATGCGGCAAACTTCCCGATCCAGCCTCCCAACGGCGGGATGCCCGCGAGCGATGCCAAGAAGATCGTGAGCAGCACACCGAGTGCGGGTGCATACGAAAACAATCCACCCAGCGAGGCAATGTCACTGCTGCGTGTTTTTCGTGACACGGCGAGAATGACACCGAACATTCCCAGGTTGGTCGCCGCATACACCACGAGATACACCACCACGGCGCGGAGTGCGGCGTCTCCGGCTGCACCTCCTGCCACGGCGAGCGGCATCAGCACGAAACCACCCTGACTCACCGACGAATAGGCGATCATTCGAACCAGGTTGGTTTGGCGCAACGCAAACACGTTGCCGATGGTCATCGTGAGTGCGGATAGTACCCAAACGAATGGTTGCCACACATCACGGCCAGCCGGGAATGCCGTGAGCAATACCACCACCAGGGCAATGAATCCAGCGGCTTTGCTGGCCACCGACAGGAATGCGGTAACGGGGGTTGGCGCACCCTCGTAGGTGTCGGGGGCCCACGTGTGGAACGGTACCGCCGAGACCTTGAACGCAAAGCCAACCACCACGAACACCACGGCGAGCGCCTGCACCGCGGCAAAGTCGCCGTCGAGATCGATCGACTCACCGATGTCGACCAACAACGTGGAGTTGGCCACGCCGTACAACAACGACATTCCGTACAACATCACGGCGGAAGCAAACACTCCGAGCAGGAAGTACTTGACACCCGCCTCGTTGCTCCTGAGATCGCGCTTTCGCCATGCCGCCAACATGTACGCCGGAATGGACAAGAACTCCAACGCCACGAACACCGACACCAAGTCGCGCGACGATGACATCATCACCATGCCCAACAAACTGGTGAGGAGCAAGAACCAATACTCACCACGCCAGTAGTCACCTTCTTCCACATATGCAGAAGACAACAGCACGATCACGTATCCCGCCAACAGGAACAACCCCTTCATCACGAGGCTGAACTCGTCCACCACGTAGCGCCCTTCGAACAGCGACCGAACCGAATCGTCGTGTATCGCGAGCGTGAGCACCGGCAACGTTGCGCCAAGCAGGGTGAAGCCGGTGAGCACCGAGAGCAACCACTTGTTGCGCTCAGCGGTGAACAGATCCACCAACAGCACGACGGAAAGCCCCACCGCCAGCACGATCTCGGGTGCGAGAGCGTGATAGTCGATGACTGGCGCCGTCCAAGCGGCGGCGGAAGATGCAACCAACGACACGAATCAGCCCCCGAACGCCCGCAGCGTTTCCTGCACGGCCGGATCGATGACACCGAACAGGAGGTTGGGAACCACACCGAACGCCACGATTGCAACCAGCAGCGGGAGCCACGCCACCCACTCGTAGGTGGTTACGTCGTGCACGTCGTGGTGGTCGTGACCCTTCGGCGTACCGAATGCGGTGCGCTGGTACAGCCACAACAGGTACGCAGCCGCAAACACGGTGCCGAGGGCCGCTATCACCATGTACGTGCGGTACACCGAAACGTTCAAACCATCGGCTGGGTTGTATGCGGAGAGAATCGCGGGGAACTCACCCCAGAATCCGGCAAGGCCAGGTAAACCGAGCGATGCCATCGAGCACAGACCCAAGATCCAACCAAGGCGCGGAACCTGCGTGAGCATGCCTCCCAACTTGGCGATCTCCAGGGTGTGGTACCGCTCCTTCACACTGCCGGCGATGAAGAACAACATTCCGGTGATCAAGCCGTGTGCAACCATGCCGAACACTGCGGCGTTCACTCCGAACGATGTGAGCGTCGAGATGCCGAGCATCACGAAACCCATGTGTGCAACCGACGAAAATGCAATCAGTCGCTTCATGTCGGTTTGCGCCAAGCAGCCGAAGGCGCCATAGATGATGCCGACGACGGCGAGCCCACCGATCCATGGTGCCCATTCGATTGCTGCATCCGGCAACGTGGGAATTGCGATTCGAACGAACCCGTAGGTGCCGAGCTTCAGCAGAATCGCCGCCAGAATCACCGAGCCCTGCGTCGGTGCTTGGGTGTGGGCGTCGGGCAACCACGTGTGGAACGGAAACATCGGCACCTTCACCGCGAAGCCGATGAACATGCCGGCAAAAATCCACACTTGCACGTTCTTTGCGATGCCGCCGCCATTTTCGACGAGATACGGGATTGCGAAACTTTCGGCACCCGTCTTGAAGAAGATTGCCAGGAATGCCACCAACATGAGCGCGGATCCGAACATGGTGTACAGGAAGAACTTGAGCGACGCATACTGGCGCTGCTCACCACCCCACACGCCGATCATGAAATACATCGGCAGGAGGACGAGTTCGAAGAACACGAAGAACAAGATGAGATCCTGCGCAATGAACGTTCCGGCCATCCCCGTCTGCAGAATCAGCATGAGAATGAAGAACGCCTTGGGATTGCCGGGAGATGGGATGTGATCGAGACTGTAGATCACCACGAGCAACGTCACCACCATGCTGAGGAGGTACAACGGCAGGCTGATGCCATCCACGCCGATGAAGTAGGTGCTCTTGATCACCGGAATCCAGTCGGTTTGCGCCACGAATTGCATCGCGCCTGCTTGATCGAAGTCGAAGTTGACGAGGGTGAAGATGCCGATGATCACCGTCGCAACCGAAGTGAGCAACGCAACCATCTTGATGGCCGCTTCGTTGGCCTTCGGCGTGACGAGTAGCGCGATCACGCCGAGCATCGGCAAGAACGTGCCAACACTCAGCACCCAGTTGTTGTCGCGGATCATCTGCATGGTGTTATCTCCCGTAATGGTTTCAGGTGTTGAGTATGACGAAGACGAGCGCCGCCACGGCAGCTGTTGCAAACAGCAACGCACCGTAATGGCCCACTCGTCCTGACTGGATTGGTTGTACCGAGGTTCCAACTGCCTTGGTTGCATCGGCCGACGCGTTGACCGCCCCGTCGACGAGACGCTGATCGATATCGCGGTACACCACGTTGGCAACGGTTCGCGACACACGTGCGACACCGTGCAATACGCCATCGAGTACTCGCTGATTGAACCAATATGCGCCACGCGCAAAGGGTCCCGCAATGGTGCTCACGACTCCACGCTCGTAGAGGTGATCGAGGTAGTACTTGTTCGTCAACAGGCGATACCCGGCGCGCGCAACGGCATTGCGCTGCGTGAGCCCCACCAACCGAGGGTCACGGCGACCGTACAGTGCCGCACTTAGCAACCAACTGATCGCGATGCCGACGAATACGATCGCCAACGACAGCAACGCCTTGGACCATTTGAACTTTGCATGATTCAGTTGTGGGGCGTAACACACACCGCTCTTTGGTGTTTCCGTGCCGCACGGTGAATCGCCGTAGCCCGACTCCGCAGTCGGCACCAGGAATGCTTCACCAGGGCCGCCGGAATGCGACTCCACCACCACTACTGCTCGCGGCTCGGTCCACTTCTTCATGTACTCCCAGGACTCGCCAAATGGCGTGGCATTGAACAACCCGGAGAAGATTGCAAGCACGGCCAGGATTGCAATGGGTGCGGTAATCAAAATGCCGGATTCGTGTGGACCTGCATGCGAATCGTGGGAGCCGTGATCGTCGCCGTGCTCCCCTGCCGCGGCACCGCGCGGCTCGCCAAAGAAGGTGAGGTACGTCGCGCGCGTCATGTAGGCGGCAGTAAGGAACGCACCGCCCAAGCCCACCACCATGAAGAAGGTGTAGCCGTTGCCACCAACGTTGTCGATGATTTCGTCCTTGGAGAAGAACCCCGAGAACGGAAATACTCCGCACAATGCAAGTGTGGACACGGTCCACGCTGCGAACGTGATCGGCATGTGCTTGCGCAGACCACCCATGTCCTTTTTCATGTCGAATGAGTGATGTGACGCGCTGTGGCTGATGGATCCGGCCGACAAGAACAAGCACGCCTTGAAGAACGCGTGGGTGAAGATATGGAAGACGGCCGGCAACCATGCCCCCGCTCCCAACCCCAGCATCATGTACCCGAGCTGGCTGACCGTGCTGTAGGCGAGTACACGCTTGATGTCGGTTTGCACGAATGCCAGTGCTGCAGCGATCACGATGGTGATTGCCGCAACAATCATGATGAGGTTTGACGAGGGTCCGAGGATGTCCAATCCCGTGAAGAACACCGGATACAAGCGGGCAACGAGGAACACTCCGGCCACCACCATGGTGGACGAGTGCAACAGCGAACTCACCGGAGTGGGGCCCGCCATCGCATCCGGCAACCACGTATGCAGCGGGAACTGGCCACTCTTTCCGATCGCCGCAATGAACAGGGCAACCGCGGCAACGAGAATCACCGTGGAGTTCGGCTCGCCCGACAATGCCCATGCCGACAGACCCCGGATTGAAAATCCAGACAAGCCAAGGTTGCTGGTAGTCCACTCATTGGCAGCGAAGAAGAGAACGCTGATTCCAACGAGCAGGCCCACGTCGCCGGTTCGCACCGTGAAGAAGGCCTTCAGCGCGGCGCGGCTGTTGGCGCCATCCTCCCACCAGTGACCGATAAGCATGAAGGAGCACAAGCCCATGATTTCCCAACCGAGGAGGAAGAGGATCATGTCTTCGGCAATGACCATCGCCAACATTCCGGCCGAGAACAAGGTGAGAGCCGCAAAGAAGTGCGTGTAGCGACGATCTCCACGCAGGTACTCGAGCGAGTACACCTGCACCAATGTGGAGATGAAGGCCACCACGAACAACACCACCACGGTGAGACCATCCACGTGTTGGCCGATGGTGAACTCCATCCCGCCGGACTGCCACCACGTCCAGGTGCGAATCACGGGTGAAACGAATCGCTCTTCGCCGGCATCACCGACGCGCTGGATCCACTGCCAGGCTGCACCACTCGCCAGCACCAAACTGGCAAAGATCGAGAGCACACCAACTTCACTTCCCTTCTTCGGGAGGCGCTTGCCAAAGAGGATGATCAGCACGAATCCGATCGTGGGAATCAACGGTGCCAACCACGCATTCTGGAGGAACCAGCCGTCACGCAGTGGTGACAATATTTCGGAGGCCGCCAACAAGGTCATCCTCGCATCTCGCTGAGTTCGTCCAAACCGATGCTGCGACGGTTGCGATAGATGAGGAGCACCATCGCCAGACCCACACCCACCTCGGCGGCGGCCACCGCAATGATGTACAACGCAAAGGTGTGGCCGTCAGCCGAACCGTTGCGGAGCGCAAACGCCAACAAGTTGATGTTCACCGAATTCAAGATGAGTTCAATCGACATGAGCACCAATACGGCATTCTTTCGAGCAATGACGCCGTACACGCCGATGCAGAACAGGATTGCTCCGAGCAGCAGGAACTGACTCGTCAACATGGGGTCACCACCACTGCGTTCCTCATCACTGCTAGTCCTTGCGGGCCAGCACGATGGCCCCGATGATCGCGGCAAGCAGAACGAACGACAACGCCCAGAACGGGAGGAGATACGGACCAAAGATCTGATCCGAGATCTCCTGCACGCCGATGACCCGAGGTTCCTTCGGCAACTGCTCATCCCCGAACGACGATGCGAGTGCGATCGCCATCGCGGCGAAAAGTACGCCGGCCACGGGGATTCCCAGTCGCCAGTAGGTGTTGTTGAGGTCGCGCTCGGTTCCGATACGAGCGCGTGTGAGCATGGTGCCGAAGAGGAACAGCACCATGACCGCACCGATGTACACCAATACCTGCGTGATGGCCACGAACTCCGCCGCGAGCAGCACGTACTGGGCTGCCGCACCGCTCAACACCACAACCAGCCACAATGCTGCGTGCACCACGTTGTTGGTGGTCACCACTCGCAGTGCACCGACGATCATCGCCAGTGCAATGACCGCAAATCCGATGTTCTGAGCGACGAGAAGTTCAGCGGCAAACATCTACTTCTTCTTCTTTTCGGCACCGGCTTCGAGTTCCGGGGCTTCCGGCACGGTTTCCATCCACTCGCCGAGCTTTGCCTTGTCGTGCAGCAGGTCGGCGATACGCGGTTCGGAATACTCGTACTCGGGAGTCCAGAACAATGCATCGAATGGACATACTTCCACGCAGATGCCGCAGTACATGCACAGTGCATAGTCGATATCGAAGCGATCGAGCATGTTCACCTTGCGTGGCTTGCCGCCTTCTCGACGAGGTGGAGCGAGCTCCTTGTGTCCTTCGATGTAGATGCACCAGTCGGGGCACGACCGTGCGCACAACATGCACGACGTGCAGTTGCCCTCGTGCAGCGCGATCACCCCACGGGCTCGCGTCGGGGGTGCTTCCTTTTCATGCGGATACTGCACGGTGTTGGCACCCTTGGTCACCGTTTCGAACAGTGTTCCGAGTGTTACCCCAAGACCCTTGACCATTCCTGGAACCTTCGGCATTACATCACCACCTTGAAGATCGATGTCAGTGCAATGTTGCCAAGCGACACCGGAATGAGCACCTTCCAAGCGAAGCGCTGCAACTGGTCCTCACGGAAGCGCGGGGAGCTGAATCGCACCCACATGATGATGAATGCGATCAACATCATCTTGGTGATCATGATGATGGGACCTGCGACGTTCATCCAGTTGGCAACCGAATCGACGTCAGACCAACCGAACCATGCGAATGGAACACCCCATCCCCCGAGGAACAACACCGAGGTGAGCAGGGAGAACACGCCGGCGGTGGCGAATTCACCGATGAAGAAGATGAGGAAGCGGAATCCCGAATACTCGGTCATGTATCCCGACACCAGTTCACTCTCGGCGATGGGCATGTCGAAGGGTGCCTGCGTGAGTTCGGCCTGAATCGCAATCATGAACACCACGAAGCCGACGAATTGCGTGAGAATGTACGGGTTGCCCAATCCGTCGAACCCGAAGATCGATCCGGAGTTCTGCGCCACCACGATCTGTTGCAGGTTCATGGTTCCGGCTTGAATCACCACACCAATGACCGCCAACACCATCGGCAATTCGTAGGCAATCAGCTGACCCGCCGCGCGAAGTCCGCCGAGGAGCGAGTACTTGTTGGCACTCGCCCAGCCCGCCATGAGGATGCCCAACACCGATAGCGACGACACGGCAAGTGCATAGAAGATGCCAACCTCGAAGTTGGTGAACCACGCGTCCGGGCCGAATGGCACAACGGCAATCAACAGGAAGGTGCTCACCAGCACGACGACCGGTGCCATCTTGAAGATTCGTGCATCGGCCCGCTCGGGAATGATGTCTTCCTTCTGCAACCACTTGCCGACCTCGGCCACCAACTGCAGCGAGCCGTACGGGCCCGCTTCCATCGGACCGAGTCGGCTCTGCATGAACGACATCATCTTGAACAAAAAGACGTACACGATGGTTCCGGCCGGCAGTAGCACGGCGACGATGCCACCGAGTACTCGCAACAACGACTGACCCCAGTACGGAACCTCCACCGCGAGCACCGACATCATCTGTCGATGTCCCCGAGAATGAAGTACAACGACGCCAAAATCGTGATGATGTCGGGTACGTACACGCCACGCAACGCCCACGGTGCCACCGAGATGTTGTTGAAGCTCGCGGAGCGAATCTTCACGCGGAAGGGTCCGAGTTCACCACGCGACACCACGTAGTAGCCCATTTCACCGAGCGGATTCTCCGTCGACACCCAGGCTTCGCCCTCGGGAACCTTGATGATCTTGGGCACTTTGGCCATGATCGGTCCGCTGGGAATGGTGTCGAGGAGTTGGTCGACGATCTTGGTCGCCTCGCGAGTTTCTTGTAGGCGCACCCAGCATCGCGCGAAGCTGTCACCGTCCGGGTGAGTCCATACCTTCCAGTCGGCCTTGTTCCAGGCCATTGGCAACGGATGGTCACGGCGCAGGTCCCAATCCACACCACTCGCCCGGAGATTGGCCCCGGAGAGACCGAATTGCAGCGCGATGTCCTTCGGAATCACACCGATGCCGCGGGTGCGGGACTGGAAAATCTCGTTACCGAACAACAGGTCTTCGATCTGGTCACAGAACGTTCGAAGTTTCTTCATCACCGCTTTGGTTTCCGCGATCCAACCCTTGGGAAGATCGTCCTTCAAGCCGCCAATGCGGTCGAAGTTGGGATGGAACCGACCACCGGTTGCACCCTCGATGAGATTCAGCACGTACTCGCGGTCACGGAAGGCAAAGAACACGGGCGTAATGGCGCCCATCTGCACACCCAAGTCACCGAGGAACAAGGACACGTTTGCAATGCGCGAGAGTTCGAAAAGAATCGTACGGATGTGCTGGGCACGAGGTGGCGCTTCGACCTCCATCAGTTTCTCGGCCGCAAGGATGAACGGCACCTCGTTGGCAAAACTGCCCAGCCAGTCGATGCGGTTGACCAAGGTGGTCACCTGCGGATACGTGCGCACCTCGGCGAGTTTTTCGTAACCGCGATGCATGTATCCACACGACGGCTCTGCCCACACCACCTGCTCACCGTCAAGCCGGGCGATGATGCGCAACGTTCCGTGCGTCGCCGGATGTTGCGGGCCGATGTTCAGCGTCATGCCCTCGGTTTCGAGCTCCACGTTCAAGCGGGCATCCGCGGCCTGGCTGGCAATGTACGCAAGACGTTGGCGATCACCCAGCACTCGGTCGGTGAGACTCATTGTTCGTCACCGCCCTCATCGTCGTCTCCACCCGGCAGTGGCTCAACGTCGACGATTCCGGGCCACGGCTTCACCATGCGCGCGAGCAGCGGGAAGTCCTTTCGCAGTGGGAATCCCTCGAAATCCAATGGGAGGTACATGTTGCGCAGATCGGGATGGCCGTCGAATGCGATGCCGAACATTTCGTGCGTTTCGCGTTCGTGCCAGTTGGCTCCGGCATACACGTCGTGAATCGATTCGATGGTGAGTGAGTCATCGGGAACATCCGACTTGACGATGACGCTCACGTGTGTGACGGGATTCGTGACCCGAACGAACACCTGCATGCGGGTCTCCCCACCGGCGTAGCCCTGTCGTATGGTGGCGTCGCGCTCCGGCGCCGGCTCGGTGGGGTCGTCTTCGCCCCGACCGTAGGGAGACGGCATCCAGTCGATTGCCGACAGAAAGCAGAAGTAGTGGAAGCCGAGCGTGTCGCGCAGCGTTCGCATGGATGACTTCCATGCATCGGTACGTACACGCAGCCAGAGATCGTCCTTCTGGAATGAGTCGACGAGTCGATCGCCGAGCGCGGCCTTGACCTCCTCCACGGAAGCGACACGTGGTTGGGTGCTGGACGTGGTGTTCATGCGTGAAGTTCAGCTGCCGACGACAACTGGCTTGCCCTTCCGTTCTGCATCAGCGCTCGCATCGAGCGAACGCGTACCCTCGCCACGCCAACGGGCTCCCATGTCCTCGTTCTTGATACGTTCCTGCAGCAGCACGATTCCTTCGAGCAACGCCTCGGGTCGCGGCGGACAACCCGGTACGTACACGTCCACCGGGATGATTTGGTCGACACCTTTGGTGACTGAATACGAGTCCCAATACGGTCCGCCGCAATTCGCGCAACTCCCCATGCTGATCACGTACTTCGGTTCGGGCATCTGCTCGTACAGTCGTTTGATTGCAGGGGCCATCTTGTCGGTGACGGTTCCGGAAATCACCACGAGGTCGGCTTGACGAGGACTTGCAGGCAACGGAATGACGCCCAGTCGCATCACGTCGTAGCGAGGCGAGCCGAAGGCCGCGCCCATCTCGATGGCGCAACATGCCAGACCCCACTGGTACACCCACATGCTGTAGGAACGTCCAAGATTGAAGAGTGCCGACAAGGGGCGTGGCATGCGTCCGCGTTCGACTAGACCCATCGCAGCACACCCTTGCGCCATGCGTACACGAGTCCGAGCAACAACACGAAGACGAATACACCCATCTCCACCAATCCGAAGGTGCCGTAACGTTCCAGTTGGGTGGCCCACGGAAAGATGAACACTGCTTCCACGTCGAACACCACGAAGAGCAGCGCAAAGATGTAATAGCGAACCTGGCTTTGCGACCAGCCCTCCCCGACGGGATCGACACCACTCTCATAGGTGAGGAGTTTCTCGTGCCCCGGGCGTGACGGACGAACGAGCGAGGCCACCCACAGGAGCAAACCTGCGAGGACAACCGCGGCGATGCCGAACCAGCCGACGGTCAGATACGACCGCAGAAACTCCGACACGCCAGACTCACCCACAGACATCGGGAAAAAACTACTACGCGGCTACTTGGGCGAGAAACCAGTCGACCAGCCGATTGGTGGCCGGTGCCCGTTCAGCCACATGGTCGATCGACATTTCACAAAGGTGCTTGGCGTCGATGCCGAGCGTGGCCAGCTCGGCGGCACCCACGCCGGTGCTCCATCGAGAGATAATGCCGACCGTGGCCTCGGGATGGAACTGTGTCGCAAACACCCGCTTGCCCAACATTGCTTGAGGACCGACATCGTTGACGGCCACCGTCCGCAAACTCGCCGGAACGGTAAAGACGTCATAGTGCCACTGCAACCACGTGCCGGCCAGAAGGTCGGGATACGCGGTGCTCGAGACCGCATGCCAGCCCACTTCTGGCGTCTGTGCACGGGCAACGGTTCCACCGAGGGCATGAGCAATGAGCTGGGCGCCGTAACAGATTCCGAATATTGGCACCCCTCGTTGCATTGCAGTTGTCACCAAATCCGATTCCGCGGCAACTTCTTTCTCGTTGCTCTCCCAGTACACCGACCACTCCGACCCGAGCAACAACACGAGATCGACTCCCGCCAACGACTTCCACTCGCGAGGATATTCCCTTTCATTTCGCTCGAGTGCAAAGCCGAGTTCAATCAGCCGAGCACCAACCAAGCCCGGGTCGGCATCTCCGCGGTTGCCAACAACGAGCGCACGCACAGCGATACCGTAGT
>JAFMFM010000011.1 GCA_017856115.1 Actinomycetota bacterium
CGAAGTACGGCGACAAGTAACCCTTGTCGAACTGCATACCTTCGGTGAACTCGAGCTCGATACCGAACGTGTTGGATTCCTCAACGGTGACCACGCCGTCCTTGCCCACCTTGTCGATGGCGTCGGCGATGACCTTGCCGATTGCGGCATCGGCAGCCGAGATGGTGGCGACGTTGGCGATATCGCCCTTGTCATCCACTTCCTTGGCCTGTGACTTGATCGACTCCACTGCCGCAGCAACGGCCTTTTCGATACCGCGCTTCAAGCCCATAGGGTTTGCGCCAGCAGCAACGTTGCGCATGCCGTGGGTAACCATGGCCTGAGCCAACACCGTTGCGGTGGTGGTGCCGTCACCGGCGACGTCGTTGGTCTTGGTGGCGACTTCCTTCACCAACTGGGCGCCCATGTTTTCGAATGGGTCTTCCAGTTCGACTTCCTTGGCGATGGACACACCGTCATTGGTGATGGTTGGTGCGCCGAACTTCTTGTCGAGAACGACGTTGCGACCCTTCGGTCCCAACGTGACCTTGACGGCGTCGGCCAACTTGTTGACGCCGGCTTCAAGAGCGCGGCGTGCTTCTTCATCGAATTTGAGCAACTTTGCCATGTGTAGGTTCCTGTTTCTGTTGTGTGCGTAGTGGGATGTTGTTGAGGACTGGATTACTTGGTGACGATGGCGAGAACGTCGCGGCTGGTGAGGATCAGCAGATCGTCGCCCTTGTGCGCAACTTCGGTGCCGCCGTACTTGCTGTACAGCACGGTGTCGCCGACCTTCACCTCGAGCGGGAAGAACTTGCCTTCCGAGTCGCTCCAACGACCAGGACCAACGGCAAGCACGGTGCCCTGCTGTGGCTTCTCCTTGGCGGTGTCGGGGATGACGAGACCCGATGCGGTGGTTTGCTCGGCCTCCGAAGGCTTCACCACGATTCGGTCATCAAGGGGCTTCAGGTTCATGTTGTTTCCTTTTCGTGCAGGTTTCCCAGGCGGGAAACGGGCTGTCTGATGCCCTGAAAAGCGGTTAGCACTCTCCGCGGGCGAGTGCTAATGCTAGGGGTGAGGCGGGCGGGGCGACAACCCGAGCCTGCGTTACCGATCCGACGAGCGTCCGAGCAGCCCTTCCACCAAACGAACGGGAAGACCCACCACCGTGGTGAGGTGACCTGTGACGCGCTCCACAAACATCGCTGCCTCGCCTTGTACGGCGTACCCCCCTGCTTTGTCGAGCGACTCCCCGGTCGCGAGGTAGCGCTCGAGTAGGTCGGCGTCGATGGGGTGCATGGCGACGGCGGCCGAGTCGAGTTCCGTGCGGTGGGTGCCACCCTGGGCAACGCACACCGCCGTGTGCACCATATGCGTGCGGCCAGACAGTCGACGCAACATCGTGCGTGCATGATCGGTGTCGGTCGGCGTTCCGAAGATCTCGCCGTCGACGTCCACCGTGGTGTCGGCACCCAGTACCAACGTGTCGACGGGGTAGCGGCCCGCCACCGCCAGACACTTCGCTGTCGCCAGGCGCATCACCAACTCGCGCGGAGTCTCATCGGGAAGCGGAGATTCATCGAGATCGGCAGAGTCCACCACGAATGGCACACCCATCTGCGTGAGGATGTCGGCTCGTCGCGGGGAGCGCGAGGCGAGTACCAGCGGTGGGCGACCGTTCATTCCGCGAGTAGCAGCGTCACCCGCCGCTCATGGTGGTGAGCATCGCGTCGTCGGGCACTTGCAGGTCATCAAGGTGGTCCAAGTAGCCGTGCGGCAACACCACGTTGATCGGTCCGTTGGTGTGACCGCGTGGCAAACGCTCTCCCCCGGCAACGAGTGCCAACGAGTGGTCGAGTGATGCCGCGAGCGCACGTACTTCGTCGAGTGTCGACACCTCCGCGAATTGACGCCGTACGTCCGGGCCCACGGGGTACCCCGTGAGATACCAACCACAGTGTTTGCGAAACTCCCGAATGCCCTTGGTGTCGTCATTTCGGCCGTTGTCGCGATGATGCTGCATGAGCGCATCGGCGTGCGAGATCATGACACCGAGTACCTCCCCGAGCAAGGGTGATGGTTGCACGGATCGCCCGTTGAATGCGTCCACCAAGTTGCGAAAGAGCCACGGTTTACCCAGGCAACCACGGCCGATCACCACACCGTCGCAACCAGTTTCTTGCATCATCCGCATTGCGTCGTCGGCACACCAGATGTCGCCATTGCCAAGCACGGGAACGCCATCCACCTGTTGCTTGAGCTGAGCAATTGCCTCCCACCGTGCACTCGGTGCGTAGTGCTGCTGGGCGGTTCGTGCGTGCAATGCGATGGTGACTGCCCCGGCGTCGCGACAGATCTTGCCGGTGTCGATGAAGGTCATCAGTTCTTCGTTGATTCCCATGCGAAATTTGCAGGTGATCGGGATGCCGTAGCGACTCCCCGCACGCACTGCTGCACGAACGATTTCCGACAACAGGTTCTTCTTCAACGGCACGGCAGCGCCACCGCCCTTGCGCGTGACCTTCGCGGCCGGACAACCGAAATTCAGGTCGATGTGGTCGACCAAGTTCTCGCTCCCCAAGATCTCCACGGCCCGCTCCACGATGACGGGGTCGCTGCCGTACAACTGCATGCTGCGAAAGTGTTCGTCGGGCGCGAAGGTGACCATCGATCGCGTGCGGGAGTTGCCGTACACCAGTGCCGCAGCCATGATCATTTCGTTCACGTACACCAGACCGGGGCCAAAACTTCGACACAACGAACGAAAGGGGGCGTTGGTTACTCCGGCCATCGGCGCCAGCACCACGGGTGGCCACACGTCGATTCCGCGTCCAGGGCTCCCGTCGGTGGTGGTGCCACGAATGGCCAGGGGCTTCATCGCTGCCCCGCCCCAAGTTTGAGGTTCGGGTCCGCGCCGGCGTCCAACCCCATAACCTCACCGCGACGCAGGCGATACCAACCGGCGCTCGCAATCATCGCAGCGTTGTCCGTGCACATCTCCCGTGACGGTAACACCACGGGAATTCCGTCAGATTCCCCTGCCTTCGTCATCTCGCTGCGCAACAGTGAATTGGCGGCCACACCGCCCCCGAGTGCGATGGTGTTGGCGCCGATGAGTGATGCGGCGCGGCGGGCCTTGTGCACCAGCACGTCCACCACTGCTCGCTGGAACGAGGCAGCGACGTCGTCGCTCGAAACGTGAGGATTCGCACGCACGTGATTGATGACTGCAGTCTTCAGCCCACTGAATGAAACGTCGAGACCATCGTTCAGCATCGCACGAGGCAGTGCAATGGCGGTGTCCTTGCCGCGTGTCGCTGCCTTGTCGATCGCAGGGCCTCCGGGATACGACAGTCCCAGGAAGCGCGCCACCTTGTCGAAGGCCTCGCCGGCGGCATCGTCGATGGTCTGCCCGATGACTCGATACGAGTCGTGGCCGGTCATTTCCACCAGCAATGTGTGACCACCCGACACCAATACGAACAACATCGGAAACCGGGCATTGGGTTCGTCAAGTAGTGCCGCGTAGAGATGTGCTTCGAGATGATTCACACCGACGAACGGCACGTCCAACGCCAGCGCGGTGGCCTTCGCCGCGGATACCCCCACCAACAACGCTCCAACCAGTCCCGGCCCAACGGTTGCCGCCACTGCATCCACTCGGGAGACGTCGATGTTGGCGCGCTCCAATGCTTCGGCGACCACCTGGGGCAGGGTTTCCAGATGTGCACGACTCGCAATCTCGGGCACCACTCCTCCGAAGCGCGCGTGTTCATCAAGCTGGCTTGCCACCACCGACGAAAGCACGTCGGTGCCGCCCATCACCACGGCGGCTGCGGTCTCATCGCAGCTGGTCTCGATACCGAGCACGATCGTTGACGTGTCAACGGTGGACGCATTCCGGTCGGAAACTCCCACGGAGGCGACAGCCGACCGAGTGGTACTCCCGGAAGTCATGATGCGTTCCGTTCTGCTTCGATTGCCTGCAATCGGCGTTCAAAGTCGGCACCCTGAATGTCGGTACACCACATGACGATTGCATCGTCACGATTTTCGTAGTACTTGGCTCGCACGCCCACCGGCACGAATCCAAACCTTCGGTACAGCGACTGCGCCGAGACGTTGGATTCGCGCACCTCGAGCGTGAGCGACTCCATTCCCGCTCGTCGCGCCTCCCACGACAAATCCAGCATGAGCTCGGTTGCGATTCCCCGTCGGCGCATCGCGACGGACACCGCCACGTTGGTGATGTGGGCGGCGGTATCCATGTAGATCATTCCGCCGTATCCCACGACCCGACCACCCAGGATGGCAACCAGATAGTGCCGCGACCCTCGAGTCTGCATGGCCAACTCATCCTGAAATACGCCAACGGTCCATGGCTGCGGATAGGCGGTGGCCTCGATTTCCATCACCTGCGGCAGATGGGATCGTCGCATCGGTTCGATGACCAACGCATCTTCGTCGGCAGGCTGCTTTCGACCCAGCCAGCGACTCAGCACGCTCATACGTTGCCCTGCCGAATCATGCACTGCTCCGCGTCGTCCAGTTGATCTCGGCATCAGCTTCACGCAGGTAGAGCGCCTCGGCTCGTGGTGCACGAAGTGCACCGCCATCGAGGTGCAGCGCTCGTTCGTGACCGATGAACGCAACATGTCGAGCGATCGGCCAATCCAACGTTTCGTCCCCGAACGACACGTTCCACGAGTGCGGTCCCAATCCCGCGACGATGTCGTCTCGATGACGTCGCGCGAAGTCACCCACGAACAAACAATGCTGTCCTCGCTCTCGTACGCCGGCGAGGAGGTCGTCCAGTCCTCCTACTCGTGGGGCAAGCACACGACCCGACACGTTCGAATGCATCGCCCAAGCCACTTCCCGACGACGCGCATCGATGGTTGGAACGATGACCTCCGCCTGTTTGGCGACGGCTACCGGTATTGCGGCGACCAGCGCCTCCAACCCGTCGACACCGACCAGTGGAATCGACAGCGCGAATGCCAGTGCCTGCGCCGATGCGATTCCAACCCGCATCCCGGTGAACAAGCCCGGCCCCACATCCACGGCCACCGCATCGAGATCGGCGAACGACAATCCGGCCCGCTTCACCACGAAGTCGATCATCGGCGTGAGGTCCTCGGCATGTCGACGATCACTTCGCAACTCACTCGATGCCAGCACCGTGGCACCATCGACCACGGCAACACTCACCATCGTGGTTGCGGTATCGATCCCCAGCACGATCATGTGGTGGTACCGACCTGCAGGCGGTCCGAGAGCCGAACGAATCTGGCCTCCCAGTTCGAACCTCGCCACGACACGGTGACGGTGCGTGCATCGCCTGCAGCGTGTTCGAAGCCGACCACCAAGGCATCGTCGAACGCGTCCGGCACCAGGTCCCCCCACTCCACCACCAACACCGCGCCGCGCCGACGGGCCTCGTCCAGTGCCAAGTCGTCCAATTCTCCCGTGCGCTCGAGTCGGTACAAATCGCAGTGCACCACGGTGAGCCGGCCACCAACGTATTCGTGCACCAAATTGAACGTCGGCGAGGTGACCGTCTCGGTGATGCCGAGGGCCGCGCACAGCGCCTTGGTGAACGTGGTCTTACCGGCACCGAGGTCGCCGGTCAACAGCAACACATCCCGGGGACGAAGCTCCGCGGCAATCACCCGTGCAATACGAGCCGTGTCGTCCACGGTGGTTACCGACAACGTGCTCTTCATCATGCGTGGTCACCCACGTACGTTCTCGGAACACGAGCGGACACTGCGCACACCACCTCATAGGTGATCGTTCCGAGCGCCGACGCCCAGTCCTCCGCCCTGATCCTGTCGCCACCCTGCGCACCGAACAGCACTGCTTCATCGCCGATGGAAACGGCATCGTCTCCACAATCGACCATCATCTGGTCCATCGTCACGACACCCACGATTCGCCGCCGTCTTCCGCCAACCAGCACCTCGGCGCTCGTTTGCCACGCACGTCGCGCAATGCCGTCGGCGTAACCCAACGGCAAGGTGGCGATGGTGGCGTCGCGTTCCAATACGGTACGAAGCCCGTAGCTCACACCCTCCCCAGCAGGCACTCGTTGTACGTGCGAAACCTGCGTGCGCAGTGTCATGACGGGCGCGAGTTCGGCCATCAACGACGCGTCAAGTTCGCCGGGATTCAATCCGTACATCGCTATTCCGGTGCGCATGATTGTGCTCTCGGGGGCCACGCCGCGCACCGTGGCGGCGGAGTTGGCACAATGCACGTGTCGAACATCCGGAACGTCGGCCCGAATCTGCCGCTCGACCTTCGAAAAGAGTTCCAGCTGCCGCGACGTTGCCGGGTGTGTCGGATCATCCGCAGTGGCGAGGTGCGTCATCACCCCCTCGAGCCTCAACTCCGGGAATGATGCGATGCGATGTGCGCACTCCAGCGCCGCATCAATCGAAACACCGACGCGATGCATTCCGGTATCCACCTTCAGATGCACCGTCACTCGCTTCCCCAGCCGTCGACCGGCTGCGGCGAGTGCGTCGATGTATTGCGAGTTGTAAGCCACGCATACCACGTCGTGTTCCGCGAGCATTCCGGCATCCGACCTTGGTTGTTCGCTCATCACCATGATGGGTGCGGTGACACCGGCCGCGCGCAGTTCCAGAGCCTCCTGGGTGAGCGCCACGCACAAACCAGCCGCGCCAGCCGCGAGTGCTGCTCTTGCACAGGGCACGGCCCCATGCCCGTAGGCATTCGCCTTCACCACCGCCCAGAGTTCACTCGGCTGCGAGCGTTCCACGAGCAGCCTCACGTTTCCGCGCAGTGCCACAAGATCGATCTCTGCGCGAGTTGCTCTCGCGGCGATGCCGTTACCCATGGCGTGCGTGCTGCTACTCGGCGGCAACGACTGCCACGGCGAGGTCATCCGTGTGCGAAATGGAGACATGCCAGTTCGACACTCCTCGTTGTTGCGCCAGTTCGGCGGCTCGACCCCGCACCATGAGCGACGGTCGTCCGTTGCTCGCACTCACCACCGATACGTCGTGAAAATCGAACGATCCGAGCCCCACCCCCAGGGCCTTCATGACGGCTTCGCGAACCGCAAAACGGGCGGCCAACACCGCCGGAGCATCGGCACGCTGTGCGGCCATCTCGCGTTCGCCATCCGTGAAGACACGCTCCGCCATTCGCGGGGAACGGGCGAGCGTTCGCGAGAAACGGGTGATGTCGACGGCATCGATCCCCAATCCGATCATGCGAGCGTCCAATCCGTGGAAAACATGCCCAACTCCTAGTCGCCGGCGCGCCACATGTCGGCGGTCGACGTAATGGGCAGGATAAGTGCATCCGCCACCGACACCTCGGCCAGGCGATCCTCGCGGAATGACGTCTCGGTCTCGGTCACCGCATCCACCAAACGTTCGTAACGGTTGTCGTAGCCATTCAGCACTTGTTTCATTACACCCGCCGGCAATCGGTCGTGAAACAGCACGTGTAGCAACGTGATGCCCGTGGTCTCGCTGCCCTTCGTTTCAGGAACCAGAATGACGGTGCGACTATCGCGACGTCCACGCGCCACCAACACCTCTTGTGACATCGCCACCCGGCGCTTGGTACCGCGCAATGCATTGCTGGTATCCACGCGCGACTGCAAATCACGGGCAATGCCACCACGATCCACGATCATCACCGTCGACTCCGGCGAGGCCGGATCGCCTTCGATTCGATAACGAGTGAAGCCCACCACCGACGAAATGGCCGGATCGATGTCGGCAAGCACCTTCAATACGCCGTAGGGCAAGCGCTCGCGGGCGGCTCCGGCATTCAACACCGCCTTTACCAGTGGTCGATCCAGCAAGCCCTCCTCACTGCGCGAGATTCCGACGGTGATGGTCTTGGCTTGGTGTTTGATGGCATCGATGGGGCGGGTCAACTCGTCAATGGCACGCGTAAGTGCCGAGGTGATGTCGTCGAGCAGGGCTTCGGGCGTGGCAATCTTTCCGAAGTCGCGTTGGTACGTTTGCAGCGGATTCGGCGACATCGCCGTGCGCAACATTCCCACCACACGAACCGCAGTGGATGCCTCGAGGTTGCCGTCGTAGGTACCGGTGGCCAACGCATCGAAGAAGCGATTGGCAACCACGCCAATCTCGGCGTGGACCTTGTCGAGCAGCGCGGCACCTTGACCGCCGCGCTCCACCGCGTGTTCGACCACTTCACGCGTTTGTCGCAGCGTGCGAGCCAGTGAATCGATGGCGAGTGCCGCCTCGTAGCCAAAGAGGTGCCCGACCATCACCGACAGTACGAACGCCACCCGGTGGTCCACTGGCGGCACCTCGATGACCGCGGCGGCGGCACCGAAGCGCTCCTCTCCTCGGGTGGCAACCACGATCGGCAAGGCCTTGTGGGCGCGATAGATCTCGATTTCCTTGGCAACGTCGGTTGCGTTCCCACCGCTCAATCCCGCCGCACATACGAAGATGAGCGGCTCGCACGACAAGTCGATGTGCTTCTTGTCCTCCGTGATGTCACATGCGATCGATTTGTAACACAGTTCGCTGAGTTTGATCCGCACTTCCTCTGCCGCAACTGCATTGGCGCCGTTGCCCACGACGGTCCAGTAGCGACGCGAAGTGGCGAAACTGCGCGCCGCATCTGCGATCCTGGGCTGTAGTTGCAGAACCTCCACCAATGCGGCGGGAAGCGAGCGAAGGGCGGCGAGCAATTGATGACGATCGTCCTCGCCACCGACCGTGATGACCTGTGCAATCGCACACGACACGATCGCGCCAGCGGCCACCTGGGCATAGAACGCCTTGGTGCTCGCCACGCTCATCTCCACGTCGCGACCGTCGGAGGTGTAGATGACTCCGTCTGCTTTTGCCGACAACTCACTGCCGCGTCGATTGACGATGGCCAACACACGCGCGCCGCGCGAGCGCGCCAAATCCACGGTTCGGTTGGTGTCGGTGGTGGTGCCGCTCTGGCTGATGGCAACGATCAGGGTGTCACGCATGTCGAGCGACAAACCGAATCCGGAGAGCTCCGTCGCAGGCAGCGCTTCGACACGGAGTTGGTCGTGGGTCAATTGTTTCAACAGATTGGCCAACGATCGTCCCGCTATTGCGGCCGTGCCCTGTCCGATCACCTGCACGCGACGCAACGTGCCTGCGGCAAGTTCATCGACGATCTGCTTGGGCAACTGGGACTCATCGAGTACCACCGACAGACGTGCATCGCGCTCCACGATCCGCCCTCGCAGCGTTTTGGAAAAGCTACGTGGAGCCTCGTTGATCTCCTTCACCAGGAAGTGATGGTGATCACCTCGATCGATGTCCCGGGTGGTCACTTCGGCGGTCAACGTGTTGCCCTCACCGACCGCAAGTAACGTTCCGTCGTAGGCCTGCAACGTCACCCCGTCGGGGCTGCCCGCTCGTGAACCATCGAGCGCCATGATCTGACCGCGGCTCGACGGTCGATCGGGATGCGCCAACGACTCACCGTCCATTCGCACGTAGCGCTGTGTTTCTTCCACCACTCCGTACGGCTCGCTGGCCACCACGTACCGATTGTCGGCCATTCCCACGCACAGCCCTTGACCGCTGCCCTTCAGCGCGAGCAACAGGGTGTCGGGTTCGTCGGCCGATGCGGCAGCAATTGCCACCGATCCATCGAACGAGGCGACGGTCTCACGAAATGCGTCGACCAATGACGATCCGCGGGCCACGCCTCGTGACACCAAGGTCGGAATGACCTTGGCATCGGTGGTGATGGGTTGGGCCAGTCGAAGGTCGTGGCGCGCTCGCAAGTCGGCGTGGTTGTCCACATCGCCGTTCAGCGCCGCAACGAGGTAGGCCGAATCGGCATTCGATTCCAGTTCTTCGCTGTTCACCGGATGTGCGTTCGGCTCGGAGATGATGCCGACGCTCGCCCAGCGCGTATGGCCAAGCACGGCAACGCGAGTGTCGGGCTGACTCACCAACAAACGCAGGAGGTCGTCGTTTACCACCGCTGCTCGCATGACCCGTGTGTTGTCACCCAACTCACCAATCTCGGCCGCTGCCTTGTAGACGAACGACCATGCATTGCGTGTAACCCGAACCGCGCCGGAGGTAAAGAGGCTGTCATCATGACGACCACCCAACAGCACCGCAACTCGGGCATCGTCCTGACGCAATCCGTGATTCCACACCATCACGTGAATGCCCGCGGAGTCACGACCACGAACCTCCAGCCGGTCGATCGCCGAGAGTGCCTGCTGAACGGACAAATAGGCGGAAATGGCCGAACGGCTCGCGCCCGCACCGGCCATTGCGTCCACCGCTTGTGCGGTGCGAATGCGGTCCTTGCGCAGCGCCCACGCCGTGTCGCGAACGGAAGTCAATGCATTGGCGGAGCGTTCGAGCGCAGCCGCGCCAACCGATGCATCAGCGGCTTCGAGTTCCCGGTCGGCATCCAGAATGTGGGCATCCAGGCGGTCGAGACGACTCACCAGTCCGGTGAGGAACTCCCTGTTGCCCGCCATGAGCCACATGCCGGCATCCCCACGCAGGGCGGCATCCACACGTGCGGCGGACTCTGCGATTCGTTGAAGGTCCGCGTCCGACGGCAGGGCCCGTCCAGATGCAGCCCACAATGCCAGGACCGAGTCGAGTTGCTCCAGCAACGTGGTGCCGACCGGCACCTCACGAGTTTCGGGGCGCGACAACACCGCGATGATGCCGCACATGACGGGAATTCTACCTACGAATGAGCAGCGACGACCTGCTCGAGTCGCTCGGCAACTCCGTCGGCAATGGACTGCGACTCGGCTTCGACCATGATGCGAACCACGGGTTCGGTTCCGGATGCGCGCACGACGATTCGACCGTTGTCACCGAGCGATGCTTCTTCACGTGCAAGATCCGCTTTGATGTGTGCTGCCACATCCTTCGGATTCTTGGTCACTCGCACGCTGCGCAAGACCTGTGGCATGCGGGTCATGACTGCGTCGGAGAGCGCTGACAACGTGCCACCACTTCGACGAACGAGATCCAACAACAACAGTGCCGACAACATTCCGTCACCGGTCGTTGCGTATCGAGCATGGATGATATGTCCGCTCTGTTCGCCGCCGAGTACGAAGCCGCCTTCCTCCATGGCGGCCAGTACGGCACGATCACCAACATCGGTAGTCACCGTCGTGATGTGTTCCCGGTGCATGGCCCGGTGAAATCCCAGGTTCGTCATGCTGGTCACGACGACCGTGTCGTTGCGCAGTTCCCCGCGACGATGCAGGTCGACCGCGGCCAGGGCAATCAGTCGATCGCCGTCGACCACGTTGCCGCGTTCGTCCACCGCGATGAGTCGATCTCCATCACCGTCGAATGCGATCCCCGGCACGCCGCGTTCTGCGCAGCGTGCCGCCAAACCCTCGGGGTGCGTGGCGCCACAGGCGTCATTGATGTTGCGCCCGGTGGGGGCATCGTTCAGGATGGTTGCACGCAGTCCGAGTGCCGAAGTGACCTGCTCGGCCACGGAACTGGTGGCGCCGTTGGCACAATCGACGATCACTTCGGTGCCGGTTAACGATGTGATGTTCAACGTTGTGGTCATTGCCTCGATGTACGCGGCGCCTACCGACCCATCCAACGTCGGAACGTCGGCCGTACCCGTCAACGAGGATGGCGCTGGGTCACCGGATGCACGCTGCCCGTGCCAATGGGATTCGATTCGTTGCTGGGTCTCGTCGGTGAGTTTTCTGCCGCCGGGTGCGAACACCTTCACACCGTTGTCGTGCCATGGGTTGTGCGATGCAGTGATTGCGACCGCAATGCAGTCACCAGAGTGAGCAGCATGCGCCAGTGCCGGCGTTGGTAGGAGCCCTGCGTTCACCACCTCGTTGCCCTGTGACTTGGCGCCTCGTGCGAAGGCGGCCAGCAAAGCAGGACCACTTTCACGGCCGTCATGTCCCATCACCACACGAGTGCCCGGCCACTCGCTGGCCACGGCGACACCGATCAGTTCGACATCGTGCTCGCCGAGTTCCGAACCGACGTGACCGCGTACCCCGTCGGTACCGAAACGAAGACGATGAGCAGGCAAGCGGTCTAGCGCTTGGTGTACTGCGGCGCCTTGCGCGCCTTCTTCAATCCGTACTTCTTGCTTTCCTTCTTGCGGGCATCACGCGCGAGCAATCCCGCACGCTTCAAGGTTGGACGGTGCGTTGGATCGAGTTCAACCAACGAACGCGCCACGGCAAGTCGCATCGCACCGGACTGACCCGCGCTACCCCCACCGACGATGTCGACATCAATGTCGTATGTCTGCAGGGTGCTGGTGATTCGCAGTGCCTCGGTGGCATTGTTGCGATGGATAGCGGTTGGAAAATACTCGTTGAACGCCCGACCGTTGACGGTCACGTTGCCCGAGCCCGGGCGCAGACGAACCCGTGATACCGCGCTCTTGCGGCGACCTGTGGTTTGGGTGAGTGGCTTGGTTGCCATGATGATCTGTGTTCCTCTCGTAGCGATCGTGGAGTTGGTTAACGAGCCTTGGCGTCGGTCATATCAACGGGTTGCGGCTGCTGGGCAAGGTGTGGGTGCTCGGCACCCGGGTACACCTGCAACTTCTTGATCATCGCGCGACCAAGACGGCCCTTCGGCAACATCCCGTGCACGGTTCGACGAATCGCCGCCTCGGGCTTGCGATCCAGGAACTGTGAATACTTCTCCACGCTGATACCGCCCGGGAAACCGCTGTGACGTGCGACGATCTTGTCGTCGGCCTTGCCACTCGTGAGCACCACCTTGGAGGCGTTGATGATGATGACGTGATCGCCGGTGTCCATGCTCGGGGTGAACATCGGCTTGTGCTTACCGCGCAACAGGGTGGCAACGGTGGTGCACATACGACCGAGTACGAGGCCCTCTGCGTCGATGACGTGCCACGCGCGCTGCACATCGCCTGGCTTTGCCGTGTAGGTCCGCATGTCGTTTGCCTTTCGATCTGACGGTTGCGCATCCGTGACGGCGCACACCCGACTTATGAAGGATACGGCGATTTTCGGCCCGTCACACGTGTCGTGTTATCGCCGAGCCAGCGAGCCCAACCACGCCGCAACACGACCCGCGAACGCCCGACCCGAGTAGTGCTCGAGCACACGTCTCCGGCACTGTTCCCGAGGAATCGTGTCCAGGCGCCCAACGGCCTCGACCACCGCGTCCACGTTGTCGGGTGCAACCACGAACCCGGTCGCCCCGTGTTGCACGATTTCTGCCGGCCCGCCTCGGTCGTAGGTAATCACGGGCACGCCGCACGCCATGGCTTCGATCGCCACGTTGCCGAATGCCTCCACCCATCGATGCACCATGAGGAGTGCTGCACACTCCCCGAGTTGCCGTTGAAGGTCCTGCGTGGAGAGGAACCCCTCGTGGGCCACTCGTGCACCGGGAAATGCCCGTGCTGCGGCATCCCACACGGCACGATCCTCCATCACACCGAATGCGCGAACTCGCCGATTGCTCGCCGCCGATACGGCGAACACGTCCTCGATGCCCTTTTCGCGTGAGATACGGCCGACGTATGCAAGGTCGTCACCTGCATGAGGCGAAAACTCGTACCGCTCCACGTCGATTCCACTCCCGACGATGGTGACGCCACTCGCTACGTCAGTGCCGAACGTTTCGGCCTGAGCGCGACTGTGCATGGCCACGCACCCGGGGTGGGTGGTCATTACGGAACGTACGGCGAGATCCATTTCATCACTGAGCGATCCCATGCTCACCAAGTGCGTCACGGGAACGCCGATTGCATCGGCCTCGGAAAACGGCAGTACGTCGTAGGCGAAGTTGAGAACGACGTCGAATCTTTCGGTACCGGCGAGTTCGATCACGCGGTGCCACATGTTCTGCAGGACCGAATTCGCGGGCACCGAGAGCGGCGCGGATCGATCGCGCGTCTGGCTCGGTACGTGCAACGCCCCCGCAACCTCCATCAATCGGACCGCACCGATCCCCGATCGTTCCGACGCGGAGTTCGACTCGGACAGCGTCAATACCGAGCCGAGCGGTGCAACGACGGTGACCGAATGCCCCATCTTCGACAATCCGCCCGCCAACGTGCGCAACGTGAGCTCGACCCCACCGCCGATACCAGAGCCGAGTGGTCCGACCGAAGTCGACACGAAGACGATGCGCACGAACGACCAGCCAGCGACTACTCGACGGGAGTCGGGTAGCCAACTTCCCAGAGGCACAGGCCGTGTGGCGGTGCGATGGGCGAAGCATCCTGGCGGCGTCCCGATCGGATGAGCGACATCATGTCACTCGGCGGCCGCTTCCCCAATCCAATGTCTACGAAGGTGCCCACCAGCGATCGCACCATTTGATGGCAGAACGCGTTCGCCCGAATCTCGAACAGCGCAAGGTCACCCTCACGGCGCCAGGTCGCTTGCATGACGAAGCGCTTCATGGAAACGGGCTTCATGGATACGGCCTCCGACTGCTGCTTGGTCTGCTTCTTTTCGCTCGAATCCGGCTTGCGACAGAAGGCCGAGAAATCTCGCGAACCCATCACCGCATCGCATGCCAGCTGCATCGGACGAATGTCCAGCGGAGTTCTCACATGCCATGCTGTGGCGGCAACGAACGGATCGGGCGTCGGGGTATTCAGGATGGTGTACCGATAGTGACGCCAAATTGCCGTATATCGGGCGTGGAAGGTTGCCTCCGCCCACCGCGCATCCCGTACCGCAATGTGCGGACCACAGAGCGAATTCAACTTCTTGGGCAACGCTTCCAGCTTCACACTCCCGGGTAGCTGCACGCTCACTACCTGACCTCGCGCATGCACACCCGCGTCGGTGCGTCCCGCGGCCACCAACTCCACTTCCGTCTGGGTGATTTTTTCCAGGGCCTCGGTCAGCGCACCCGCCACCGTTGGTACTTCCGGGTTCGGGGCAAAGCCGTGAAACAGGCTGCCGTTATAGGCAATCGTCAGGCGAGCAGTACGAAGCCGTGCGGAACTCACGGCCGCAACGAACTAGACGAGTTCGATCCGCGCCATTGGTGCGCGATCGCCGTTGCGCTCGCCGAGTTTGAGAATGCGAACGTATCCGCCATTTCGCTCCATGTATCGCGGGGCAACGTTCTTGACGAGCTTGTTCGTCATCTCCTTGTCGTTCAGGTACGCCTGAATCTGACGAATTTTGTGGAGGCTGGCAGCGTCGTTGTTCTGTGCCTTCTTGGCCTTGGAGATGAGTCGTTCGGCGATCGGACGCAACGCCTTGGCTTTCGCTTCGGTGGTTTCGATCCCCTCGGCAGCAAACAAGGATGCGGCCAAGTTGGCGAGCATCAGTCGCTGGTGTCCGGCAGAGCCGCCAAACTTCTTGCTACGGCGTGGTTCTGGCATGAGTGATCGTCTCCTTGGTGTTGGCTACGCGTCAGACGCGCAGTGCGAGCCCACGCTCGTCGAGTTTGCCGCGCACCTCTGCGATGCTTTGTGCGCCGAAGTTCGGTAGACCAACCAGTTCTTCCTCGGTGCGAAGCACGAGGTCGCCGATGGTGTCGATTTTTGCACGCTTCAGGCAGTTGTACGGGCGCTGCGAGAGCATGAGGTCTTCGATCGGCATGTCGAGCTCCGGTGAACCCGAACCACTCAACGTGGACTCGCCGAGTTCGATGGCGATCGGCTCCTCGCTCAGGGACGCCACGAGATCCAGCAGATTACGCAGCGTCGCACCAGCGGATGCCAGGGCTTCGGCCGGCGTGATCGAACCGTCGGTCTCGATATCGAGGATGAGGTTGTCGTAGTTGGTGGACTGGGCGACACGGGTGGGCTCCACCTCGAAGGTCACACGGCGAACCGGCGAGAACAACGCATCCACGGGAATCACGCCAATGGTGCGGCGCCCGGCATCACGGTCGCTACCGAGATAGCCCTTGCCGCGCTCGATGGTGATTTCCATCGACAAACTGCCCTTGGCCGACAACGTTGCGATGTGCTGCTTGCCGTTCACGAACTCCACTCCGGCGGGAAGACTGATGTCGCCGGCGGTGAGTTCCTTGGGGCCGGTGGCATCGATGCGAACCGACACCACGTCGTCGACCTCGCTCTTCACCACGATGTCCTTCAAGTTGAGGATGATCTCGGTGACGTCCTCGGTGACACCTTCAATGGTGGTGAACTCGTGGAGGGCCTTGTCGAACTTCACCGACGTGACGGCAGCACCGGGAATGGTGGAGAGCAACATTCGACGCAGCGAGTTGCCGATGGTGTGACCGAGACCCGGCTCCAGTGGTGACACGGAGAACTTCTGGCGATTGTTGACCGAATCGCCGACTGCCGAGACGGTGGGGCGCTGAATGACGAGCATGGTGGTATCTCCTGGCTGTTGGTGGGATTTACTTCGAGTAGAGCTCAACGATGAGTTGTTCCTTCACGGGAACATCGATCTGTTCGCGTGTCGGCAGGTCGCGCACGGCAACGGCCTTGCCGCCATCCTGGGCATCGAGCCACGCCGACGCTGCCCGACCGAGGGTGTCGATGTTGTGCTGGATGACGATCATGTTGCGGGCCTTGTCCGACAGGCTGACCACTTGACCCTTGGCCAGGGTGTACGAGGGGATGTTCACCCGCTTGCCGTCGACCTTGATCAAGCCGTGACTGACAAACTGACGGGCCTGCGGGCGCGATGCCGCCCAACCGGCGCGGTACACCACGTTGTCGAGTCGCAACTCGAGCATGCGCAGGATGTTTTCGCCCGTGGGTCCGGCAAGTCGCACGGCTTCGAGATAGATCTTGTGGAATTGCCGCTCGAGGACGCCGTAGATGTACTTGGCCTTCTGCTTTTCCTGCAACTGGTTGAGGTATTCCCCATCGCTCGAACGACGTCGCGTGCGGCCATGGGCGCCTGGTGGGAAGGGACGGCGCTCCAGCGCCTTGGTGCCCTTGGCGTTCTCGAAGACGTTGATACCGAGACGGCGGGAGATGCGAACTTTCGGACCTGTGTAACGAGCCATGACTACGGACGCTTCCTCTTTGGTTGACGACAGCCGTTGTGCGGAACCGGGCTCACGTCCTTCACCCCGGTGACTTCGATACCGAGGTTCTGGATCGAGCGCAGTGCCGTGTCACGTCCGGAGCCGGGTCCCTTCACCAGTACTTCGGCGCGACGCAGTCCCATTTCCATCGCTGCACGACCGGCCTTTTCGGCAGCCATCTGTGCGGCGAACGGAGTGCTCTTGCGCGATCCCGAGAATCCCACGCCACCCGACGACGCCCAGGCAATGACGTTGCCCGAAGCGTCCGTGATGGACACGATGGTGTTGTTGAAGGTGCTCTTGATGTGCACCACACCGGAGTTGACGTTCTTGCGCTCGCGCTTGCGCGACTTGCGGGGTGCTGCTGGTGTTGTTGACGTGTCCGACATTTACTTCCTCACGGCGACTTTCTTGTTGGCGACGGTCTTCTTGGGTCCCTTGCGGGTACGGGCGTTGGTGTGGGTTCGCTGACCACGCACTGGCAAGCCCTTGCGATGACGCGACCCCTGGTACGAACCGGTCTCGATCTTGCGCTTGATGTCCTGCTGAACGTCGCGGCGGCGATCGCCCTCCACCTTCAGGTTGTTTTCGATGTACACACGAATCTTGTTGACGTCGGAGTCGGAGAGGTCACGTACGCGTGCGCTCGGGTTGATGCCCAAGTCCTGGCACATCTTGACCGATGACGGACGGCCGATGCCGTGGATGTAGGTGAGTGCAATTTCCACCCGCTTCTCGCGCGGGATGTCGACTCCGGAGATACGTGCCATGTGTTGAAACCTCTTAGCCCTGACGCTGCTTGTGTCGTGGGTTCTCGCAAATCACCATGATGCGACCATGGCGACGAATGACCTTGCACTTCTCGCACATCTTCTTGACGCTTGGTCGGACCTTCACGATGAACTCTTTCTTATTTGAACCTGAATGTGATACGACCCCGGGTGAGGTCGTACGGTGATAACTCGACTTGTACTCGATCCCCTGGGTTGATTCGGATGTAATTCACCCGCATCTTCCCCGAGATGTGCGCCAAGACGGAACGCCCGTTGGAAAGTTCCACTCGAAACATTGCGTTGGGCAACGATTCGGTGATCGTGCCTTCCAGCACGATGGCATCTTCCTTGTTTTTTGCCAGAACTGACTCCTTCGGGCCCCGCAGGGCGCCAGAGAACGCTATCGGGACGTCCGCCCGTCGCCACCCGGGGCCGTAATCCCCGTGGCATTGACGATGGCCGACACCATACGGGCAAACACGTCCTCGGGCGACCCCACCCCATCGACCACGGCCAACACTCCCTGTTTTCGGTAGTGAGCAATGAGTGGTGCGGTCTGCTCCTCATAGAGGGCCAGACGACGCTCGACGGCCTCCGGCGCGTCATCGGCACGCTGCTCGGCTGCACGACGCGCGGTCAATCGTTCGATCACGAGTTCGCGTGGCACCTCCAGGTCCACCACCACGTTGATCGGACGAGCCCGGGCGATGTCGTCCAGTGCGATGGCTTGTGGCAACGTGCGCGGAAATCCATCGAGCAGGTACCCGTGCGTGCGTGCATCGGGCTCGCCCAATCGCCCTTGCACGAGACTGCCCATCAGTTCGTCGTTGACCAGTCCCCCGTTGTCGATGATTTCCTTCACCGCCTTGCCGACCGGCGTGGCGTTCTTGATCGCACTTCGCAACATGTCGCCGGTAGAGATGTGTGCGATGCCATAGTGCACCGCCAGTCGTGCGCCCTGCGTTCCCTTCCCCGAACCTTGCCGGCCAAGCAGGACCAGCCGAATCGTCACTTCAGGAAGCCCTGATAGTCGCGTTGCATCAACTGGCTATCGATTTGTCGCATCAGTTCGAGCGCTACACCCACGGCAATCAGCACCGTGGTGCCGGCGAACGGGAAGCTCTGCACGTCACCCACCCACAAGATGATGTACGGCAGGATCGCGATGAACGCAACGAACAGCGCTCCGGGCAGCGTGATGCGATTGACGGCTTTGCCGAGATACGACTCGGTTTGCGGACCAGGACGGATGCCCGGAATGAAGCCGCCCTGCTTGCGCAGTTGGTCGGCTTGGCGAATCGGATCGAACGCGATGGAGTTGTAGAAGTAGGCGAACGCAATGATCATCACGAAGAAGATGCTGATGTACAGCAAGTTCTGACTGTTGATGAGATACCGGTCCACGAATCGCGCGATGGCACCACGCCAACCTTCGGCACTGCCCAGCATGTTGGACAGCAACACCGGCAGGAGCAGGACAGAGGACGCAAAGATGATGGGAATCACGCCCGATTGGTTCACCTTGAGCGGGATGTACGTGCTTTGTCCACCGAATTGCCGGCGGCCCACCACGCGCTTGGCGAACTGCACCGGAATGCGGCGCTGACCCAGTTCCACGCGCACCACTGCGGCGAGAATCAGCAGCGTGACACCCACCAACACGATGAAGACGACCGTCTTCTTGCTCTGCAACAACGAGTAGTAGCCGTACGGTAGGTCGCTCACGATGGAAACGAAGATCATCATCGACATACCATTGCCGATACCGCGCTGACTGATGAGCTCGCCCATCCACATGAGCATGGTGGTTCCCGCCACGAGGGTGGGTATCACGATGAGTGCCCGCGGCATGAACGGATCGAGGAGCACCACGTCGGGAACCGTGGCCGCCGCACCAAAAAAGGCCGAGCCGTTGCCCTGACCAAAGATGAAGGTGAGGCCCGCGGCCTGCAACGTGGCGATGGCAACGGCCACGTACCGGGTCCACTGGGTGATCTTGCGCTGACCGGTGGCTCCCTCCTGCTGCCATTGCTCGAGCTTGGGAATCACCACCGTGAGCACCTGCATGATGATGCTTGCGGTGATGTAGGGCATGATGCCGAGCGCAAAGATGGAGAAACTGCCGAACGCGCCACCCGAGAAGAGGTTCAAAAACCCGAGCGCACCTTGCGACTGTGAGGCCTCACGCAACTGACTGACCGCCTGGGCATCCACGCCCGGCGCGCGCAGCGAGACGCCAACTCGATAGATGGCGAAGATGAACAGCGTGAACAGCACCTTGTTGCGCAAATCCGCAACCGTGAAGAGGCTCTTGATCCTGGCGAACATCGTCGTTGCTGCCTCCTTGCGAGGGAAAACTAGCGGTTGGTGTACTGGCTGCCGCTGGCCGGTGGACGTACGCCACGGAACGGCTTGGGCAGGATCGTGATGGTGCCACCCGCTGCGGTGATTGCTTCCTGCGCCGAGCTGGACACGGCGTGCACCGACACGTTGAGCGCCTTGGCAACCTTGCCACGACCGAGCACCTTCACCAGGTTGCCCTTGCGAATGAGGCCCTTCTCGACCAACAACGTCGCCGAAATGTCGGTGACCCCGAGCGCATCGAGCGTGTCGAGGTTGATTGCTTGGTACTCGACGCGGAACGGGTTGTTGAAACCCTTCAACTTCGGCACACGTTGCTTGAGTGGCATCTGGCCACCTTCGAAGCCTCGTGCCACCGTGTTGCGGGCATACTGTCCCTTCGTACCGCGACCAGCGGTCTTGCCGCCCTTACCGCCGATACCGCGACCGACACGCTTGGGAGCCTTGCGGGCGCCGTGCTTTGGTCCGACCTGGTCTACGCGCATGGTCAGCTGCCTTTCTTGTCGTTGATGACGATGTCGATGAGGTGTGGAACGCGGGCGATCATTCCGCGGATCTCCGGGCGATCGGGCAACACGTTGGTGTCACCAATCTTGCGCAGACCCAAGGCGCGCATCGTGGCGCGGGTCTTTGGCATGCTGCCGATTTGTGAACGCTTCTGGCGAACGGTGATGGTGTTTTGTGCCATGGTTTCCCCTATCGAGCCTGTGCCCGGGACTTCTTGGTGTCGTTGTATGCACGAAGCAGACCGCGCGGAACGAAATCGTCCTCGGCCAGTCCTCGGCGCTTTGCCACATCGTCGGGTCGCAACAGCGACTGCAAACCGTTGATGGTGGCGCGAGCAACGTTGATGGCGTTCGACGAACCCATCGACTTTGCGAGCACGTCCTTGATACCGGCTTCCTCCAGGATGATGCGGGCTGCCCCACCGGCGATGACACCGGTACCGGGGGCGGCGGGCTTCAGCATCACCCGAGCCGCACCGTTCACGCCCTCGATGGCGTGCGTGATGGTTGGTCCGGCGAGCGCCACATGAAACACGTTGCGCTTGGCGTCCTCGGTGCCCTTCTGGATCGCCAAGGGAACTTCGCGGGCCTTTCCGTAACCCAGACCGACACGGCCGGCCTTGTCACCGATGACCACGATGGCGGCGAACTGGAATCGACGACCACCCTTCACCACTTTGGCGACACGATTGACGTGCACCACGCGCGACTCACCGAACTCGCCCGGCTTCGCCTCGGGACGTGGCTCGCGGCGCTCGCGCGGACGGCGCTCGCGACGATTGCGGTTGTCGGTCGTCTCTGGTTGCTGTACGTCAGTCATTAGAACTCCAATCCTGCGGCGCGAGCCGCTTCGGCGATTGCCGCAACGCGGCCGTGATAGAGAAAGCCACCGCGGTCGAAGACCACCGTGGTGATTCCTGCCTGCTTGGCGCGCTCGGCGAGGAGCGTGCCCACTGCGGTTGCAGCAGCAACGTTGCTTCCGGGTTGCTTCTTGCGGAAGTCGGCCTCGAGCGACGAGGCGGAGACGATGGTTCGGCCGCTGTCGTCGTCGATCACTTGTGCACTGAGGTGCTTGTTGCTGCGATAGATCGCAAGGCGTGGTCGTGCGGCGGTGCCGTGCACCTTCTTGCGCACGCGACGATGGCGACGCACGCGGAGTTCTTGGCGTTTCTTGGCGATGGCGGTCATGGTTGCTCCTACTTCTTGCCCGTCTTGCCGGCTTTGCGTACCACGCGCTCGTTCACGTAGCGAACACCCTTGCCCTTGTACGGCTCCGGCGAACGAAACGAGCGGATTTCGGCGGCAACCTGGCCGACGAGTTCCTTGTCGACGCCCTTCACGATGATTCGTGTCGGTGCCGGCACCTCGAACGTGACTCCCTTGGGTGCCGCGTACGGCACGGGGTGCGAGAAGCCGAGGGCCAGCTCCAATTTGTCCTGACCCTTGGCGACGGCGCGATAACCCACGCCGATGATCTCGAGTTCCTTGGCGAAACCTTCGGTAACGCCGCTCACCATGTTGTTGACCATGGCGCGAATCATGCCGTGACTGGCGCGAACGTCGCGGGTTTCCTCCGCACGCTCCACCACCACGGTGGACTCCACCTTCTTCACCGAGATTCCAGCCGGCAACTGCCGCGAGAGGCTTCCCTTGCTCCCCTTCACGGTGATGCTGGTACCGGCAATCGTGACTTCCACTCCTTGTGGAATGGTGACTGCTGCTTTTCCGACGCGTGACATGTTGGCTCCTCAATTACCAGACGTAACACATGACTTCGCCGCCCACGTTGCGCTTGCGCGCTTCGCGGTCGGTCATGAGCCCGTGGCTTGTGGATAGAACTGCAACGCCGAGACCATTGAGCACGCGGGGTACTTCGGTGGCCCGTCGATAGATACGCAGACCCGGAGTGGATACGCGCTTGATGCCGAGAATCGTGCGGCGGCGATCGTCGGAGTACTTCATCTGGATCTTCAGCACCTTGTGTGCCGGAGTGTCGCCCTCCACCACCGCAAAGTCGGCGATGTAGCCCTCCTTCTTCAGAATGTCGGCAAGGGCCAACTTCTGCTTCGACGATGGCATGAGTACCTCGTCGCGGAGCGCCACATTCGCATTGCGAATGCGGGTGAGCATGTCGGAGATTGGATCAGTGATCATGGTGCCTACCAGCTCGACTTTCGCAGACCGGGAACTTCGCCCGCATGCGCGAGTTCGCGCAGGCAGATGCGGCAGAGTCCAAACTTGCGGTACACCGCGCGTGCGCGACCACAGCGCTGACAGCGCGTGTAGCCACGAACCTTGAACTTGGGGGTTCCCGCTGCTTTGTTACGGAGTGACTTTTTTGCCATTGGTCTTGAATCTTCCTTTTCCTACGAATTTCCCTGAACGACGGACTTCTTCTTGGTTTGCTTCTTCGAACGTTTGGTGGACGCCGGCATTTCGCCCTTGCGGAACGGGAAGCCGAACGCGTCCAGCAGCGCCTTGCCGGTCAAGTCGTCCTTGGCCGAGGTAACGATCGTGATGTCCATGCCACGCGGCACATCCACGCGGTCGTAGTTGATTTCCATGAACACGAGTTGTTCGGTGAGTCCGAAGGTGTAGTTGCCGTTTCCGTCCCACGAACGGCCCGGCAAACCACGAAAGTCGCGAATACGCGGAATCGCCACCGACATCAGTCGGTCGAAGAACTCCCACATGCGGTCGCCGCGCAGGGTGACCTTGGCGCCAATGGCCTGGTTCTCGCGCAACTTGAACGACGCAATCGCAATGCGCGACTTCGTGACGATGGGCTTCTGACCGGTGATCGCCGTGAGGTCGGCCACTGCCCCATCGAGCAACGATGCCTGCTGGGTCGCCTTGCCAACACCCATGTTGATGACGATCTTCTCCAGATTCGGCACCTGCATGGGATTGGTGACGCCGAGTTGCGTCATCAGGTTGGCGCGCACCACGTCGCGGTAGTGCTGCTTCAGACGGGGAATGTACGTGGTGGTTGCCATCAGATTTCGTCTCCTGTGCGACGCGCGATGCGCACCTTGTTGCCCTTGGCGTCGACCTTGAAGCCAACGCGCGTGACCTTGCCCTTGTGCACCAACATCACGTTGGACGCAGCAATGGGCATTTCGATTTCCTTGATCTCGCTCTGCTGCTTTTCGTTGCGGCGAATGGTGTGACGCTTGGCGATGTTGACGCCCTCCACGATCACCTTGTTCGCCGCAGGAAGCACCTGCTTGATCTGGCCTTCCTTGCCGGCGTTCTTGCCGTGAATCACCCGCACGGTGTCACCTTTGCGTAGTTTCATGGTTAGAGCACCTCCGGGGCCAGCGACACGATTCGCATGAACTTCTTGTCGCGCAATTCGCGACCGACGGGTCCGAAGATGCGGGTTCCACGCGGCGTGAGATCTTCCTTGATGAGCACGGCTGCGTTCTCGTCGAAACGGATGTAGCTGCCGTCGGGACGACGCTTCTCCTTCGCGGTACGCACGACTACGCAGCGAACCACCTCGCCCTGCTTCACGCCCGCACCCGGAATGGCGTCCTTCACGGTGCCGATGAAGACATCGCCGATCGAGGCGTAACGGCGACGCGTGCCACCGAGCACCTTGATGACGAGCACTTCACGTGCGCCACTGTTGTCGGCGACTTTGAGACGGCTTTCCTGCTGAATCACTTTGCACGCTCCAGAACTTCCACCACGCGCCAACGCTTGGTCTTGCTCAACGGACGGGTTTCCACCACGCGAACCTTGTCACCGGTCTTGGCGTCGTTGGCTTCGTCGTGGGCATAGAGCTTCTTGGTACGAGTGATGAACTTGTCGTACTTGGGGTGACGAACGCGCTCGACGATCGCAATGACGACCGTCTTGTTCATCTTGTTGGATACCACGAGGCCTTCACGGACCTTGCGGTTGCTGCGAACGGCGGTTTCAGCCATTATCGGCTCACTTTCGTGTTGTTTGCGGCTTCGGCTGCTTCGATTTCCCTGCGGCGAATCACGAGGTTGATGCGCGCAATCTGGCGACGAATCTTGCCGATGCGTGCCGTGTCGGTGAGTTGTCCGGTGGCCAACTTGAAGCGCGAGTCGAGCGCGTCCTGCTTGGCGTTCTCCAACTCCTCCACCAGCGAGGCGAGGTCCAACTCGTTGAGTTCGGCTTGGGTCTTTCCGTACTTCTCGGCCATTGCTAGATGCCCTCCTCGCGATGGATGATGCGACACTTGATCGGCAACTTCTGCACCGCACGGCTCAACGCCTGGGTTGCAACATCCGACGTCGGATACGACAACTCAAACAGAATTCGACCCGGCTTCACCACGGCCACCCACAACTCGGGGTTGCCCTTACCCGAACCCATGCGGGTTTCTGCGGGCTTCTTGGTCACCGACTTGTCCGGGAACACGTTGATCCACACCTTGCCGCCGCGCTTGATGTGTCGGGTCATGGCGATACGAGCGGCTTCGATCTGTCGGGACGTAATCCAACCCGACTCGAGCGCCTGAATGCCGTACTCACCGAAGGCGAGTTCATGGGCACCCTTGGCGTTGCCCTTCATGCGGCCGCGGTGGTGCTTGCGGTGTTTGACTTTCTTCGGCTGCAACATGAGTTAGTCCTTCTTGAAGTGCGGGGTCTCGGACGAATCATGGATGCGACGCTCGATCTCTTCTTCCTCGGCGAGCAGTCGCTCGAGTTCGGGGTCGGCCTCTTTCACCAACGGGCTCACCTCGTCGTCTCCGACGCGTGGTCCGGCCGATGTGATCACGCTGGCCACGCGAGGTGCCGCGGCGAGGGTGTCGCCGGCAGCCATCTGTGCTTCACGCAGTGCACGATCGGCGTTGTCGGTGGAATACGGGAGGATCTCGCCCTTGTACAGCCACACCTTGATTCCGACGCGACCGGCGGAGGTGATCGCCTCACGGAAGCCGTAGTCGATGTTGGCGCGCAACGTGTGCAGTGGAACGCGGCCCTCGCGGTACCACTCGCGACGGGTCATTTCTGCACCGCCGAGACGACCAGAGCACTGGATTCGAATTCCCTGGGCGCCCGCCTTCTGTGCGTTCTGCACGGCGCGCTTCATCGCGCGGCGGAAGGCCACGCGATTGGCGAGCTGGTCCGCTACTCCCTGTGCAACGAGTGCCGCGTCGAGTTCGGATTCCTTGATTTCGTTGATGTTCAACTGAATCTTGTTGTTGCCGGTGAGGCGCGACAAGTGCTCGCGCAACTCGTTGGCCTTGGCGCCGGCCTTGCCGATCACCACGCCGGGGCGGGCGGTGTGGATGTCGACGCGCAACTTGTCGAGCGTGCGCTCGACATCGATGCGGCTGACGGCGGCATCGGCGAGACGGTCCATGAGATAGCCACGGATCTTCCAGTCCTCGGTGAGGTACTGGCGATACTGCTTCTTGCCCGCGAACCACTTGCTCTTCCAATCGGTGGTGACACCGAGGCGGAAGCCGTACGGATTGATCTTCTGACCCATTACTTCGACTCCTCGGTGCTCGATGCTTCGGTGCTTTCGGTTGTTGCCGCGCCCGCCGAGTCCTCGGCTGATGCGTTCTTGGCGTCGCTGGCCTGCTCGGCGGCGGCACGTGCCTTGCTTGCTGCAACGCGCTGACGACGCTGGGCCTTTTCGCTACGACCACCCGATGCATCGCTGGCCTCGCGAATCTTCAGTTCCTCGGGCGAGAACGCATCCACCACGATGGTGACGTGGGCACCACGACGCAAGCGCGTGTTCGCGCGACCACGGGCTCGTGGGCGGAAGCGCTTGATGGTCGGTGATTCGTCGGCGAAGCAGGCCTTCACGTACAGGGTCTCTTCGTCGAGCGAGAGATTGTTGGTGGCGTTGGCGACCGCCGACTTGAGCAGCTTCTGCACGATGCGGGCTGCCTCCACGCTGTGCAGGCTCAGTACCTCGCTGGCCGAGGTCACGTCCAACCCGCGCACTTGATTGAGCACGGGACGGAACTTGGAGGCCGACATGCGTACCCAGCGAAGTTGCGCCTTGGCGCCGCTTGGCGATCCGGCTACGCGGTTTGCTTCGTTCAGCTTCGGACCGGTCACGACGATGCTCCTGGCGACGGTGCTGCCGAGGTTTCAGTACCCGCCATCTTTTCCTGGCTGGCGTGCGACTTGAAGGTGCGGGTGTTCGCAAACTCACCCAACTTGTGCCCCACCATCGACTCGCTGATGTACACCGGCACGTGCTTGCGCCCGTCGTGAACGGCAAAGGTGTGTCCGACCATGTCGGGGATGATGGTGCTGCGACGTGACCACGTCTTGATCGGCTTACGGTCGCCGCTCTCGTTCATTGCGTCGAGCTTCTTCAAGAGATGCTCGTCAACGAAGGGGCCCTTTTTCAGACTGCGTGCCATGAACTAACTACGTGCCTTTCCTGAGCGACGGCGACGCACGATGAACTGCTGCGACGCCTTGGTCTTCTTGCGGGTACGACGCTCGGGCTTGCCCCATGGCGACACCGCCGGACGGCCACCCGAGGTCTTTCCTTCTCCACCACCGAGTGGGTGGTCGACGGGGTTCATTACGACGCCTCGTGATTGCGGGCGCACACCCTTCCAACGATTACGACCGGCCTTACCGATCTTCACCAACTCGTGTTCGGCGTTGCCGACTTCTCCGATGGTGGCACGACAGTCGATCGGCACACGACGCATTTCGGTGCTCGGCATACGCAAGGTCGCGAAGTCACCTTCCTTGGCAACCAATTGCACCGACATGCCGGCCGAGCGGGCGATACGTCCACCCTGACCCGGGCGCATTTCCACGTTGTGCACCACGGTGCCGACGGGAACGTAGCGAAGCGGAAGCGCGTTGCCGGGCTTGATGTCGGCGCGCTGACCACTCTCCACATGTTGCCCAACTTCCACTCCCTTGGGCGCCAGGATGTAGGCCTTGGTGCCATCGAGGTAGTGCAGCAGCGCGATGCGGCACGTGCGGTTGGGGTCGTACTCGATGGCGGCAACCTTGGCGCGAACCTCGTCCTTGGTGCGCTTCCAGTCGATGATGCGGTACTGCTGTTTGTGACCGCCGCCCTTGTGGCGCGAGGTGATGCGACCACCGGCATTGCGTCCGCCACGCTCGGGCTTGGAGGTGACGAGCGACTTCTCCGGTCGCGTCTTGGTGATTTCCGAGAAGTCGTGCGACGTCTGGAAGCGACGACCGCTGCTTGTGGGACGACGTTTGCGAATGGCCATGGGTTACCTGATCAGTTCTCGAACAGCGGGATTTGTTGACCTGGAGCGAGGGTGACGATGGCCCGCTTGGCACCATCGCGCACGCCTACGCGGTTCGTGCCACGCGTGATACGACGCTTGCCACGACGATTGAGGGTGTTCACCTTGACTACCTGCACGTTGAAGATGCGCTGCACGGCATCACGAATCTCCGGCTTACTTGCCGATGGGTGCACCTCGAAGGTGTACACACCGATGGCGGAGCCGGCATAGCTCTTTTCCGACACCACTGGCCGGAGGATCACGTCGCGAGGGTCCTTCACTTTGCACCTCCATTGACTGCAGGCAGGCTGTCTTGTGAGAAGACCACCCAGTCGCTGCACAACACGTCGTACGCGTTCAACTCGCTCGTGAGCACCACGTGCACGTTGCCGAGGTTGCGCATGCTCTTGGCGGCGTCGCTCGAAGCGGATTTCACCACGACGAGAACGTTGCCCGAGGTGCCGAGCGACTCCAGTGCGGCTGCACCGGCCTTGGCACTCGGCTTGTCGAACGACCACGCATCGACCACCACGACCTTGCCGTCCTTGGTTCGATCGGACAGTGCCGAGCGAAGCGCCAACTGCACCATCTTTTTGGGTGTGCGCTGGCCGTACTTGCGAGGAGTCGGACCGAGGGTGACGGCACCACCGGAAAACTGCGGCGCTCGAATCGAACCCTGACGAGCGTTGCCGGTTCCCTTCTGGCTGAACGGCTTCTTGCCGCCGCCACTCACCTGGGCGCGGCCCTTCGTGCTCTGGGTTCCTGCTCGGCGATGCGCCAACTGCGCGGTCACCACTTGGTGCATCACCGCGATGTTCGGCACGATGCCGAAGAACTCGTCGGGCAATTCCACGCTCGAGGCGCTCTTGCCGCTGGCATTCTTCATCGTCAGTTTGGCCATGACTACTTGCCGCCCTTCACTGCGTCACGAACGATGACGACGCCACCGTTTGGTCCGGGTACGGCGCCCTTCACGAGCAACAGGTTGCGCTCGGAGTCGGCCTGCACCACTTCGAGATTGAGGATGGTCACTTGTTCGTGCCCCAGATGGCCGGCCATGCGCATGCCACGGAATACGCGACCCGGGAACGAGCGCTGTCCGATCGAGCCGGGGGCACGGTGGTGTTTGTGGTTACCGTGCGCGGCACCCTGACCGCGGAAATTGTGACGCTTCATGCCACCGGCGAAGCCCTTGCCGCGACTTACCGCCGTGACGTCGACGATCTCACCGGCGGCGAGTTTGTCGACGCCGATTTCCTGACCCACTTCGAAGCCATCGACGGAGTCGAGGCGCAGTTCCACCAGGCGACGCCCGGGCGCAACGCCGTGCTTGGCGAAGTGTCCGGCAGCCGCCTTGTTCAGCTTCTTTTCGTCCTTCTGGCCGTATGTCACCTGCAGTGCGTTGTAGCCGTCGGATTCCTTCGTCTTCACCTGCACGATGCGCAACGGCTCCACGCGCAGCACGGTGACGGGAACGACACGACGATCTTGCGTCCACACTTGCGTCATGCCGACCTTTTCGCCGACGATCGCTTTCTGTGCCATGGTGAGCCTTTTCTGTTTCTTTCCTGTTGTTGTTGCTTTGTCAGGTATTCGGTTTCGTTTTCACGAAAAAGCCCCGCTCGGCAAAGCCGGCGGAGCCCGAGATCGTTTTCGCTGCGAGGTACCTGACGAATCAGGCGCACGCAGACATCACTTGAGGAGTGGGAAACCCGCTCCAAACGCGAACTCGTACGCTATCGGGGCCCGCCCAGGAACCACCCGCCGGTGTCGAGGTTCGCTCCTGGCCCCCTGAACAGGTGTTTGCCCTGCCGACTAGCTGCGGGGACGGGCAACCAGCGTGGCAGTGACCGTGAGTCGCTCACCATCGCGTACCAACTCGATGGAGATCGAGTCGCCCGGGCTGCGGTCGCGAATGGCGGCCACCAGACCGGCCTGACCGTTCACCGGCTCGCCATCCACCGCCAGCACGATGTCCCCCACCACGATTCCCGCCTCCTGGGCGGGTGACCCGGGTTGCACGGTGGAAATGATCGAACCCACGCCACCATCGGAGCGCGGCTCCAGGCTGACTCCGAGGAATCCCTCCTCGCGAGCGTCGCCCGACGCCTGGTCGCGTAGTTGCTGGAGGACGGCAAGTACCTCGTCGACGGAAATAGCGAAACCGATGTTGTTGGCGGATGAGTTGGTGTCGCCGCGCGCAACGGCCGTGTTGATTCCCACTACTTCGCCACGCATGTTCGCCAACGGTCCACCGGAATTGCCGGAGGAGATGGCCGCATCCGTCTGGATGAGGCTGTTCAACGCGCCGGACTCGGTGAAGATCGTTCGCTTCAACGCGGACACGATCCCGGTGGTGATGCTCGGACCACCATCGAGTGCAAGTGCGTAGCCGATTGCCACCACCTGATCCCCCACCCGCACGCTGCCGGGTTTGGCGAACGTTGCAGCGGTGAGGCCGCTGGCATTCACCCGGAGTAGGGCCAGGTCGTTGCCCGAGTCGGCCGCCACCACGTCGGCCACGACGGGCTCGGTTTCTCCGGCAAAGCGCACGCGAACCTCGGATGCGCCGTCGACCACGTGGGCATTGGTGAGAATTTCCCCGTTGCTCGTTACCACCACACCAGTGCCGGTCGCTTCACCTTCGCTCAGTCCGCTGTCGACCGAACTGGAGATGGTCACCACGCTGTTGGCCAGTCGTTGTGCGGCTTGCGCCACGCCCGACAACTCATCCTGCTCGACGTCCGACACCACCGGCGCTGCGGTGACCTGCGTGAACGGTTTGTCGCTGGCAGTATCGGAGGACTCGTCGACTTGCGTTGCAATCACCCCACCGATGAAACCCGAGATCAGCGACAGCAACACCGCCAAGGCCGCGACTCGCGCGACGCCGGTTCGCGACGTGTTGCGCTCACGAGCCTGCTCATACGGCGACGGTGGCGGAAACGGGAAACTCACAACGCCGTTCTATCGGTTCGCACAACGCCGGGCTGCGCACGAGTACGTGAATCTTGCCAACTTCTTACGCGAACGCGTTAGTTCATCTTGATTTCAATGTCCACGCCAGCGGCGATTTCGAGACGCTGCAAGGTCTCCACCGTCTTGGCGTTGGCATCGACGATGTCGATGAGGCGCTTGTGAATGCGCATCTCGAAGTGCTCGCGGGAGTCCTTGTCGACGTGTGGTCCACGAATCACCGTGTAGCGGTGCTTGTCGGTGGGCAACGGAATGGGACCGCGGACCGTCGCGGCGGTGCGCACGACGGTTTCCACGATCTTCTTCGACTCGTTGTCGAGCACGACATGGTCGAACGCCTTCAGGCGGATACGAATCCCCTGTTTTTGCGCCATGATCGTGCCCCGTCCCTGCTCGTCGTTACTTCAGGATCTTCGTGACGCGACCGGCACCGACGGTGCGGCCACCTTCGCGAATGGCAAAGCGCAAGCCCTCGTCCATGGCGATTGGCTTGCCGAGCTCCACCGTCATGACGACGTTGTCACCAGGCATCACCATTTCGGTACCAGCCGGCAACTGGATGGTGCCAGTCACGTCGGTGGTGCGGAAGAAGAACTGCGGACGGTAGTTGTTGAAGAACGGCTTGTGACGGCCACCCTCCTCCTTCTTCAGGACGTATACCTGTCCTTCGAAGTTGGTGTGCGGGGTGATCGAGCCCGGCTTGCAGAGCACTTGACCGCGCTCCACATCCTCTTTCTTCGTGCCACGCAAGAGCGCGCCGATGTTGTCGCCGGCTTGACCCTCGTCGAGCAGCTTGCGGAACATTTCCACACCGGTGCAGACGGTCTTTTGCGTGTCACGCAGACCGACGATTTCGATTTCATCGCCGGTGTTGACCTTGCCCTGCTCCACCTTGCCGGTGACGACGGTGCCACGACCGGTGATCGTGAACACGTCTTCGATCGGCATGAGGAACGGCTTGTCGAGTTCACGCTTCGGCTCCGGGATGTAGTCGTCACAGGCCTTCATGAGCTCCATGATCTTGTCCTGCCATGCCGCATCGCCTTCGAGTGCCTTCAGCGCGGACACGCGTACCACCGGCACGTCCTTACCCGGGAACTCGTACGAGGTGAGCAGGTCGCGGATCTCTTCCTCCACGAGACCGAGCATGTCCTCGTCGTCCACCATGTCGGACTTGTTCAGTGCCACCACGATGTACGGCACGCCCACCTGACGGGCGAGCAGTACGTGCTCGCGAGTCTGCGGCATCGGGCCGTCGGTTGCTGCAACCACGAGGATTGCGCCGTCCACCTGGGCGGCACCGGTGATCATGTTCTTGATGTAGTCGGCGTGACCCGGCATGTCGACGTGTGCGTAGTGACGCTTCTCGGTCTCGTATTCGATGTGCGCGATCGAGATGGTGATACCGCGCGCCTTCTCTTCCGGCGCCTTGTCGATCTGATCGAACGGCGTGTACTCGGCGAGGCCCTTGTCGGCGAGCGTCTTGGAGATCGCCGCAGTCAGTGTGGTCTTGCCGTGGTCAATGTGACCCATCGTGCCGATGTTGACGTGGGGCTTGTTGCGCTCGAACTTGCCTTTCGACATGTTGATTTCTCTCCTCTTGTTTCTGTTTCTTTGTTGAGACCTGGATTGCTATTCCCCGCGCACCCGCTTGACGATCTCTTGCGAGATGGCCTCTGGTACCTGCTGGTACGAGTGGAATTGCATCGTGTACGTTGCCCGCCCTTGGGTGCGAGAACGCAAATCTGTACTGTATCCGAACATTTCCGAAAGCGGAACCTGCGCCCGGACGTTCTGGAAGTTTCCGTTGGCTTCCATGCCTTCGATTCGGCCGCGGCGGCTGGAGAGGTCACCGATGACGTCGCCCATGTGGTTTTCGGGGGTCACCACTTCCACTGCCATGATCGGCTCCAACAAGACGGGCTTGGCCATCCCGGCGGCCTTCTTGAACGCCATTTGACCGGCGATCTTGAACGCCATTTCGTTCGAGTCGACGTCGTGGTACTGACCGTCGACGAGACTCACCTTCACGTCCACCGTCGGATAGCCGGCAAGCACGCCATTGTCGAGCGCGGCCTGGATTCCCTGGTTGGTCGGCTGAATGAACTCTCGTGGGATGCGTCCGCCCTTGATGTCGTCGATGAACTCGTACCCCTTGCCCGGGTTCGGTTCGACGGTGATCTTCACGACGGCGAATTGTCCCGAACCACCCGACTGCTTGATGTGGCGGTATTCCACCGTGTCGACCGTCTTGGTGACGGTTTCGCGGTACGCCACCTGCGGCTTGCCCACCGTGGCGTCGACGTTGAATTCACGTTGCATACGGTCGACGAGAATTTCCAGGTGCAACTCACCCATTCCCGAAATGACGGTCTGGCCGGTTTCGTGATCGGTGCGGACGCGGAACGTTGGGTCTTCATCGGACAGCGACTTGAGGGCCTTGCCCAACTTGTCCTGGTCGTTCTTGGTCTTCGGCTCGATCGCCACGTGAATGACGGGATCGGGGAAGATCATCCGCTCGAGAATGACCGGCTTTTCACGGTCGCACAGCGTGTCACCCGTGGTGACTTCCTTGAATCCGAGACCGGCGACGATGTCGCCTGCTCGCGCGACTTCGATGTCTTCGCGCTGGTTTGAGTGCATCAACAACAAACGTCCGACGCGCTCTCGCTTCTCCTTCACGGAGTTGTACAACTCCTCGCCCTTGGCGATCTTGCCGGAGTACACGCGGAAGTAGGTGAGCTTGCCGAACGGATCGGCAACGATCTTGAACGCCAGCGCGGAGAACGGCGCGTTCTCGCTCGCCTCGCGAACGACCTTTTCGTCACCCTTCAGATTGGTGCCTTCGGCCGCCGGAATGTCGAGTGGTGACGGCAAGTAGTCAACGACGGCATCCAGCATCTGCTGCACACCCTTGTTCTTGAATGCCGAGCCGCACAACACGGGCACGAAACTGAATGCGAGGGTGCCGGCACGAATCGCGGTGCGCAAATCGTCTTCGCTCAAATCGCCGTCGGCGAGGTAACGCTCCATGATGGCTTCGTTCTCGCCGGCTGCAAGTTCGAGCAACTCGGCGCGATACTGCTTGGCCTTCTCGAGGTACTCCGCGGGAATGTCGGTTTCGAAGTACTTGGAGTCCTTGTCGTCGCCGTCCCATTCGATGGCCTTCATCTTGACGATGTCGATGATGCCGCGATACTCCTGCTCCCCACCGAGTGGCAAGTGGATGACGGCGGGGACGCTCTGCAAACGCTCCTTGATCATGTCGACGGTGCGGTAGAAGTTGGCGCCCGTGCGGTCCATCTTGTTCACGAAACACAAACGGGGAACGCGGTACTTGTTGGCCTGGCGCCACACGGTTTCGGTTTGCGGCTCCACGCCGGCGACCGAGTCGAACACCGCCACTGCCCCGTCGAGGACGCGCAACGAGCGCTCGACCTCGATGGTGAAGTCCACGTGGCCGGGCGTGTCGATGATGTTGATTCGGTGATCGCGCCAGAAGGCCGTGGTGGCGGCAGCGGTAATGGTGATTCCGCGCTCTTGCTCCTGGGCCATGTGGTCCATGATCGCTGCACCTTCGTGCACCTCACCGATCTTGTACGACTTGCCCGTGTAATAGAGCACGCGCTCGGTGGTGGTGGTCTTTCCGGCGTCGATGTGCGCCATGATGCCGATATTGCGATATCGCTCGAGTGGATACTCTCTTTCAGACATGGGGGAATACTCCGTGCGTTTACTAGTCGGGGTGAGCGGATTACCAGCGGTAGTGCGCGAATGCTTTGTTGGCTTCCGCCATCTTCTGCATGTCCTCGCGCTTCTTCATTGATGCGCCGACGCCGTTCGAGGCATCGAGCAGTTCGTTGGCCAGGCATTCGGCCATGGTCTTCTCGCGACGATCGCGCGCGTTGTCGACCACCCAGCGAATGGCCAACGTCATCGAACGACGTGGCTTCACTTCGACGGGAACCTGATAGGTGGCGCCACCAACACGACGGCTGCGCACCTCGAGCGGTGGCTTCACGTTGTCGATCGCTCGCTTCAGCGTGGCGATGGGCTCACTGCTGGTCTTTTCCTCGATCAACTTGAGCGCACCGTAGACGATCTGCTCAGCGGTGCTCTTCTTGCCGTGCAACATCACCTTGTTGACGATTTGCGTCACCAGCGTGGATTGGTGGACGGGATCCGGCAGCAACTCGCTGCGGATGGCGGGACCTTTGCGTGTCATGACGTGCCTACTTCGAACGCTTCGCGCCGTAACGGCTGCGAGCCTGCTTGCGATCCTTCACTCCGGATGCATCGAGTGCACCGCGGATGATCTTGTAACGAACGCCCGGCAGGTCGCGAACGCGACCACCACGCACCAACACGATGGAATGCTCCTGCAAGTTGTGGCCCTCGCCGGGAATGTAGGCGGTGACTTCGATACCGCTGGTGAGACGAACGCGGGCGACCTTGCGCAACGCAGAGTTGGGCTTCTTCGGGGTGGTGGTGAATACGCGCGTGCAGACACCGCGACGTTGCGGGGATCCCTTCAGCGCAGGCGTCTTGGTCTTCGACGACTTCGAGCTGCGACCTTGACGGATCAGCTGTTGGATGGTGGGCACGCGAACCGAATGCTTTCTTTGTAGGACTGGCTAGAACGACTTTCACCCAGCCGATACAGCCCATTCGGACTGCCACCAGCGAGCGCTACAGCCTACGGGGAGGTTCACAACCTCGCCAACCTCGCACCACTCGACACGACCCCACGCCAATCAATACCGTCTGATCCCGGACGTACCGTCCCGGGGCGTTGGAATTCGGCGCGGTTACCCGCGAATGGCGTTAGTTGGCGTCGTCTGCCGACGTGTCCGCGTCAGCGGCATCGTCAGCTTCAGGGGCTTCGGGGAGCGTGTCAGCATCGGCATTGCGACCCATCACGCCCACTCCCATCACCGCCTGGAAGTCGCTCGCATCGGCGGCCGTCGATGACGTCTGGGTACCAACGGCGAACTTCGCCGGGTCAACCTCGACGCCCTCGTCGCCTTCCGTGGTGTGCGATTGTGGTCGCACGTAGCCCGGATAGTCGATTCCGAAGAGGTTGTATGCATCCATGCCGGTGCCGGCCGGGATGACCTTGCCGATGATGATGTTTTCCTTCAAACCAATCAAGGAGTCGCTGCGGGCGTCGATTGCCGCCTCTGTCAACACGCGCGTGGTTTCCTGGAACGACGCTGCCGACAACCACGAATCCGTGGAGATCGCCGCCTTGGTGATGCCCATCAGCTCCGGTCGACCTTCGGCCGTGCGCTTGCCTTCCTTGGCCAAACGCTCGTTGGCTTCGCGAAGGAGACGTGCATCGATGCGTTCGCCAGGCAGGAACGACGTGTCACCCGGATCCTGCACGATGTAACGACGGGTCATTTGGCGCAGGATCAACTCGATGTGCTTGTCGTGAATGGCCACGCCTTGGTCGCGGTACACACGCTGCACTTCGTCCACCAGGTAGGTCTGCGCGTCGCGGATACCGCTGATTTCCAACAGTTCCTTCGGATCGATCGGACCATCGGTCAGCAACTGACCGGCCACGACCGAGTCGCCGTCCTTCACCTTCAATTTGCTGCCCATCGGCAACACGGTGGTGACTTCGGTGCCACTGTCGTCGATGACGTTGACTTGCAGTCCCTTGCTGTCGTCCTCGCCGATTCGCACCACACCCGTTGCGCGAGCCAAGAAGGCCGAGCCGCGGGGGTGGCGTGCCTCGAACAATTCCACGACGCGCGGCAAACCACCGGCGATGTCCTTGCCCGCCACACCACCGGTGTGGAACGTACGCATCGTGAGCTGGGTTCCCGGCTCTCCGATCGACTGCGCCGCAATCACGCCGACTGCTTCGCCGAGTTCGATCTCGTTACCGGTTGCCAATGAACGGCCATAGCACTTTGCGCAAATGCCGTTCTTCGACTCGCAGGTGAGTACCGAGCGCACGCGAACGCGGTTGATCTTCTCGTCGTCACGCAGCATGGCCAACTCGCGGTCGCCCACGATGCTGTTTCGAGGCAACACGGTTCCATTGCCCAGGCTCACGTCGGTGTGCAGCGTTCGACCAAAGAGTCGGGTCTCCAGCCAATTGCGCTTGCTCGACGTGTCAGGCTGCACGTCCTCCACCCAGATGCCCTGGCTGGTGCCGCAGTCTTCTTCGCGAACGATCAGCTCCTGCGCCACGTCGTGCAAACGACGGGTGAGATAGCCCGAGTCGGCGGTGCGCAATGCGGTGTCGACCAGACCCTTGCGCGCACCAGGGGTGGCGATGAAGTACTCGAGGGTCGCCAAACCCTCACGGAAGTTGCTCTTGATTGGACGCGGAATCATGTCACCGCGAGGGTTGGCCACGAGACCACGCATACCGGCGATCTGACGCAACTGGGTCATGTTGCCTCGAGCGCCCGAGCCCACCATCATGTCGATGGGGTTGAACTTGTCGCTCTTGAACGCTTGTTGCATCGCGCCCATGACCTCGTTGGTGGCATCCGACCAAATGCGCACTTCCTGCTGACGACGCTCTTGGTCGGTGATGATTCCGCGACGGAACTGCGTTTCCACCTTCTCGGCCTTGTCTTCGTAACCCTCGAGGATCTGCGCCTTGTCGGTCGGAGCCTTGATGTCGTCGATGGAGAAGGTGAGACCACTCTTGCTTGCATAGCGGTAGCACAGCGACTTGATGCGATCGAGTGCCACGGCGACGACCGACTTCGGGTAGTGGTCGCTCAGGCGCTCCACGATCTCGGCCAGGGCGGCCTTGCCCAACGCCTTGTCGACGTGTCCGAAGCGTTCCACGTAGCCCTCGGGCAACGCCTCTTCGAGAATGAGACGACCGGGTGTGGTGGTGAGCGGCTTCTTCACCGTCGAGCCGTACCAGACGATCGACGAGTGCAGAGTCACGATGTTGCCATCGAGCGCATTGAACAGCTCCGACATCGTGCGATACGCGCGACCTTCGCCCTCGCGACCGTCGATTTGCTGGGTGAGGTAGTACCCACCGATGATGAGGTCCTGGTTCGGGGCCACGATGGGGCGACCCGACGCCGGTGACAACAGGTTGTTGGCCGACAGCATGAGCACGCGGGCTTCGGCTTGGGCCTCCACCGACAAGGGCAGGTGCACGGCCATCTGGTCGCCGTCGAAGTCGGCGTTGAACGCGGTGCACACCAACGGGTGGAGGTGGATGGCCTTACCTTCCACCAACTGTGGCTCGAATGCTTGGATACCGAGACGGTGCAGGGTTGGCGCGCGGTTGAGCAACACGGGGTGCTCTTTGATGACTTCTTCGAGCACGTCCCACACGAGTGGGTGACGACGCTCGACCATGCGCTTTGCGCTCTTGATGTTCTGTGCCAAACCACGATCGTCGAGCTTGCGCATGACGAACGGCTTGAACAACTCCAGCGCCATCAACTTGGGCAGACCGCACTGGTGCAGACGCAGCGTCGGGCCGGCGACGATGACGGAACGACCCGAGTAGTCCACGCGCTTGCCGAGCAGGTTCTGGCGGAAGCGACCCTGCTTACCCTTCAACATGTCGGACAACGACTTGAGCGGGCGGTTACCCGCACCGGTCACCGGGCGGCCACGACGGCCGTTGTCGAACAACGCATCGGCAGCCTCCTGCAACATGCGGCGCTCGTTGTTGAGAATGATCTCCGGTGTCGCCAACTCGAGCAAACGCTGCAAGCGGTTGTTGCGGTTGATCAGACGGCGGTAGAGGTCGTTCAGGTCGCTGGTCGCGAAACGACCACCATCGAGCTGCACCATCGGGCGCAAGTCCGGTGGAATCACCGGGATGGCGTCGAGAATCATGGCCTTTGGATCGTTGACCAACCGGCCGTTGTCGTCGCGCTTGTTGAAGGATGCGACGATCTTCAGGCGCTTGATGGCCTTGGTCTTGCGCTGTGCCGACAGTGGCTTGCCCTTGTATCCGTTGGCGATGGCATCGCGCAGATCGATTTCGTCCTGGTGGAAGTCCAGGGTGTCGATGAGCGCCTTGATCGCTTCGGCGCCGGTACCACCGGTGAAGTAGTCCGAGTAGCGATCGACGAGTTCGCGCCAGAGGTTCTCATCGTCGATGATCATGCGCGGGTACAGATCCCCGAGCGTGGTCCATGCGCGATCCAACAGGTCGATGTCGTCGTTGCTGGTCTTCACCAAAGCTTCGAGATCCTTCTCGATCTGCTTCTGTCGGTTCTTGATTTCGGTGTCCTTGGCGCCGTCGGCCGCGAGCTGTGCGAGTTCGGCTTCGGCATCCTTTTGGCGCTGCTTCACGAACGCATCGCGACGCTTGGCGATTTCCGCCTTGTCTTCCAGATACTCCTTCTCCAACTCGGGCAGCATCTCGTGGAGTTCGTCGGTCTTCACCGAACTGACGAGCCAGGCGGAAAGGTAGATGACCTTCTCCAACTGCTTGGCCTTCATCTCGTCGCGCGGCTCCAAACCGCTCAACAGGTAGGCCAACCATGACCGGGTGCCCTTCAGGTACCAAATGTGCACGACCGGCGCCGCCAACTCGATGTGGCCCATGCGGTCGCGTCGCACGCGCGAGCGGGTGACTTCCACGCCGCACTTGTCGCAGATGATTCCCTTGAACTTGACGCGCTTGTACTTGCCGCACGCACACTCGAAGTCGCGGGTTGGTCCGAAGATCTTCTCGCAGAACAATCCGTCACGCTCGGGACGCAACGTGCGGTAGTTGATGGTCTCGGGCTTCTTCACCTCGCCGAACGACCACGAGCGAATGTCGTCGGCCGTGGCCAAACCAATGCGCATCTGGCGGAAGTCGTTGACTTCCGTCGCCGGAACTACTGCTGGTGCTGCGGTGTCGGTCATTGTCGTCGTGATCCTTCTCGTTAGAACGTGTTCTGGCGCAGACGATCGTCGGCGTCAGAACCGCGCTCGGGGCGGGTGAGGTTGATACCAAGTTCTTTTTGGGTCTTGTAGATGTCGTCGTCGAGGTCGGCCAATTCCACCGGTCGACCGTCTTCGCGCAACACCTCGACGTCGAGACACAACGCCTTCATTTCCTTCATGAGCACCTTGAAGCTCTCCGGCACGCCGGGCTCCGGCAGGTTGGATCCCTTCACGATGGCTTCGTACACGTGCACGCGACCGAACACGTCGTCGCTCTTCAGCGTGAGGATTTCCTGCAAGCAGTAGGCCGCACCGTAGGCCTCGAGCGCCCACACTTCCATCTCACCGAAGCGCTGACCACCGAACTGCGCCTTACCACCGAGCGGCTGCTGGGTGATCATCGAGTACGGACCGGTCGAACGGGCGTGGATCTTGTCGTCCACCAAGTGGTGCAACTTCAGCATGTACATGTAGCCGACGGTGACGGGGCTGTCGTAGTACTCCCCCGTTCGACCGTTGCGCAGACGCACCTTGCCGTCGGTGCCGACCAGACGTTGTCCGTCGACACTCTCGGGGTTCACCGAGCCGAGCACCTCCTGGATGGTGGGGTGTTCGTAGGTCGGCGACGTTTCGTCCCAGCGTGCACCGTCGAAGACCGGAGTGGCCACGTACACCGACGGCTTGGTCACGGTGCGAGTCTTGGTTTCCGTGCCACGTTGTGGAGCATCGCCCACGGCCTTGCCGGTGGCGGGATTGACCCAGCCCCAACGCGCGCCGTAGCCGAGATGTGCTTCCAGCACCTGGCCGATGTTCATTCGGCTCGGTACGCCGAGCGGGTTCAAGATGATGTCCACCGGAGTGCCGTCGTCCAGGTACGGCATGTCTTCGACGGGGAGGATCTTGGAGATGACACCCTTGTTGCCGTGACGGCCCGCGAGTTTGTCGCCGACGCTGATCTTGCGCTTCTGCGCCACGTACACGCGCACCAATTCGTTGACGCCCGGTGGCAATTCGTCGCCGTCGGAGCCGTCGTCCTTCACGCGCTGCAACACCTCGATGTTGATGACCTTGCCCGTTTCGCCGTGCGGCACGTTCAGGCTGGTGTTGCGTACTTCGCGGGCCTTTTCACCGAAGATGGCGCGCAAGAGGCGCTCTTCCGGGGTGAGTTCGGTTTCGCCCTTCGGGCTGACCTTGCCGACGAGCACGTCGCCCGGCGCCACATCGGCACCGACACGAATGATTCCCTTGTCGTCCAGGTCCGCGACGATGTCCTCCGACAGGTTCGGAATGTCGCGGGTGATTTCCTCCGGTCCGAGTTTCGTGTCGCGTGAGTCGACTTCGTGCTCCTTCACGTGGATCGACGTGAGCACGTCTTCTTTCACGAGACGCTCGGAGATGATGATGGCGTCCTCGTAGTTGTAGCCCTCCCACGGCATGAGCGCCACGAGCAGGTTCTTGCCGAGTGCCAATTCACCCTGGTCGGTGCTCGGACCATCGGCGAGAAGATCGCCCTTCTTCACCTTCTGGCCCTCACGCACGCGCGGCAATTGGTTGATGGTGGTGTCCTGGTTCGAACGGCGGAACTTCACGAGGACGTGCTCGTGGTCCTTCTTCGGCAGGTTCTCGTAACGCACCACGATGCGATCGCCGGTGACGGTTTCGACCACGCCGTCGTCCTTGGCCAACAACAAGTCGGCTCCGTCACGTGCGGCGCGACCTTCCACGCCGGTGCCGACGAACGGCGCTTCGGCACGGATGAGTGGCACTGCCTGACGCTGCATGTTCGCACCCATGAGGGCACGGTTGGCGTCGTCGTGTTCGAGGAACGGAATGAGCGACGTTGCAACCGACACGATTTGACGTGGTGACACGTCGATGAAGTCGACTTGCTCGGGGGCAACGAGTGCCAGGTCGGTGGTGGATCCGAAGAACGACTCGGCTTCGAGCATCTTCTTCAGGTCTTCCAGCGTTGCCGCCTGCGGCGAACGACGTACGAGCACGCGCTCATCGACGAAGGTGCCGTCCTTGTTGAGGGCGGTGTTGGCCTCGGCGATGACGTATTCCTCTTCTTCGTCGGCGGCCATGTAGCGCACCTCGTTGGTGACGCGGCCGTTCTTCACGCGGCGGTACGGCGTTTCGATGAAGCCGAACGGGTTGATCTTGGCGTAGGTGGCAAGGGCGCCCTGCAGACCGATGTTCGGACCTTCGGGCGTCTCGATCGGACACATGCGGCCGTAGTGCGAGAAGTGCACGTCGCGCACCTCGAAGCCGGCGCGCTCACGCGACAAACCGCCGGGTCCCAGTGCGGACAAACGACGGCGGTGGGTGAGACCCGACAGCGCGTTGGTTTGGTCCATGAACTGCGACAACTGCGAGGAGTTGAAGAATTCCTTGATGGCACCAACGAGCGGACGCACGTTGATGAGCGTCAGCGGCGAAATGCCGTCCTGGTCCTGTGAACTCATGCGCTCGCGAACCACGCGCTCCATGCGCGACAGGCCGATTCGCACCTGGTTTTGAATCAATTCGCCCACCGGACGCACGCGACGGTTGGCGAAGTGGTCTTGGTCGTCGAGACGGTAGCCCGGCTCCTGCTTCACGAGGTGCAACAGGTAGGTGATGGTGGCGAGTACTTCGCTGCGGGTCAGTACCGTTTGTGAGTCGCTCGGAACGTCGATCTGGCCGAGTTCGTTGCCGACCTTCAAGCCGAACAGGTCGGCGAGCTTGCGGACCTCCGGACCGATCTTGCGGTTGAGCTTGTAGCGGCCCACGCGCGAGGTGTCGTAACGGCGTGATTCGAAGAATGCGCCCTCGAAATTGATGCGGGCGGTGTCGACCGTTGCGGGTTCGCTCGGGCGCGTACGGCGCATGATTTCCACCATTGCCTCGTCGCGGCTCGGTGCGATGTGCTTTTCGCGCAACCACTGCTCTTCCAGGAAGTCGAAGTACTTGACGAAACGCTCGAGGAATCCCGGGGCGTTCTGTTCGTCGTATCCGAGTGCGCGAAGGATGAGGAAGATGCTGAGTCGACGCTTGCGTGCGATTCGCGCTCCGGCGGTCGGGTTTTTGCCCGGCTTGTGCTCCACGTCGAACTCCAGCCACTCACCGCGTTGCGGATGGATGGTGCCCTTCACCAATTGGTGCTTGGCCAGGTTGCGGAGGCGGTATCGCTCTCCCGCCTCGAAAATCACACCGGGCGAACGCACCAGCTGCGACACGATGACCTTCTCGATGCCGTTCACGAGGAACGTGCCACGCTCGGTCATCTTCGGGAACTCGCCGATGTAGACGACCTGTTCCTTGATTTCACCCGTGTCGCGATTGGAGAAACGCGCCTTCACGAATCGCGATACCGCGTACGTGTGGTGCTTGATACGACACTCGGTTTCGGTGAACTTCGGTCCCGGCGTCAGTTCGCGATCGTCCGGATCGAACTCCAACTCGAGTTGCAGTTCACCGGCAGTCGTCTTGATCGGTGAGATATCGGAGAACACGTCGCGCAGACCGTCGCGCATGAACCACTCGAAGCTGTCTTTTTGTACCGCCAACAGGTCGGGCATTTCCAGAACTTCTTCGAGTGACGCGAACGTATAACGTTCGCGTGCGGCGGCGCGAGACGGCACGAGATACGACTCCTACTTGCTAACGGGTTGACTTTCGGGGACTAACGAATTGCGACGAGGTGGTGTGGGCGGGTCGCCAATGCGCGACCGCCGAGCCTCTGTGGAGAGGTTTGGCGGGGGCGTCGCACGGCGACTCGCCACGCTACCGACGGACGTCCCACTTTCCACCCGAACATCACTGTCCGGTGGCGGGGTGGGACCCCGATCCGGCGAATTAGGCCAGTTCGACGGTGGCGCCGACTTCTTCCAACTTGGCCTTTGCCTTGTTGGCGTCGTCCTTGCTCACCTTCTCGAGGATCGGCTTTGGTGCACCATCGACGAGCTCCTTGGCTTCCTTCAAGCCGAGGTTGGTCAGTTCGCGAACGACCTTGATGACCTGAATCGGCTGGCCGCCCTTGTCCTTCAAGACGACGGAGAATTCGTCCTTGTCCTCGGCAGCGGCTGCGGGGGCTGCTCCGGCACCACCGGCGGCGGCAACGGCGACGGGAGCGGCGGCGGTCACGCCGAACTTCTCCTCGAACGCATCGAGCAGTTCCTTCAGTTCCAACACGGTGAGTGCTGCGATCCCGTCCAGGATCTGGTCCTTGGTGAGTGACATGTGTATTTCCTCTTTCTTTCTTGGTTACCTGTGGTGATTACGTGTATTCGATCCGTGTGGGTTGCGTTACGTGCCCGCCCTGAGGCAGTGCGTTACGCCGCTTCCTTTTGTTCGACCAGCGCCTTCAAGCCGTACGCGGCCTTGCGCGGCAGCGCAGAGAGCATGTACGCGGTGTTCGACATCGGCGCCTTGAGCAAACCGGCCAACTTGGCGAGCATGACGTCGCGCGACGGCAGATCGGCGAGGGCCTTCAATCCCTTGGCGTCCACGGCCTTGCCGTCGACGACTGCACCGGTGAGTTTGAGTTCCTTGTTTTCCTTCGCAAAGTCGCGCAAGGCCTTTGCCACTGCCGACACTTCACCGGAAACGAACGTGATGGCAACCGGTCCACCGACCATGTCCTCCACCGCGGCCATCTCGCCGTCGCGAGCAGCAATCTTCACCAACGTGTTCTTGTACACCTTGTACTCGGCGCCCAGCGGTCGCAACGTGCGACGCAACGTGGCGAGTGCTCCCACGGTCAAGCCGCGGTATTCAGAAACGATGACGGAATTCGAAGCGGCGAACTTTTCGCGAACTTCGGCGACGACGGCTGCCTTTTCGGCGCGTGCTGTTGACATATGTTTTCCTTCCTCGTGTGGCCGGGTTTCCCCGATTCTTCACCCGGGTGGGTGAACCACATTTCTTTGGTTGGTATTGCGTTGGCGACGCTATCGGCGAAA
>JAFMFM010000074.1 GCA_017856115.1 Actinomycetota bacterium
GTACGTGGTATGCCACTGATTCGTTCTCGTCGTATCCGATGAAGACGCGAATCATGTCTCAGTACGTGGTGGGCTGTGGCCCGGAAACCGCGACGGCGCCACGAATCAGCAACAGCTGCTCGAGCAATGGCTTCATGCGGTGCAGCGGAATCATGTTGGGGCCATCGCTCGGTGCCTTGTCGGGATCGGGATGAGTCTCCATGAAGAGGCCATCCACCCCAACGGCAACCGCCGCGCGTGCAAGTGCACCCGCATACTCTCGTTGACCGCCCGATGATGTGCCTTGGCCGCCGGGCTGTTGGACGGAATGCGTTACATCGAAGATGACGGGTGCAGAACTCGTTCGAAGTTGCGGCAAGCCTCGATAGTCCACCACCAACGTGTTGTAACCGAAGGATGTGCCACGCTCGGTGACCAACACGTTGCGTGCACCACCGCTTCGCAGTTTCTCCACCACATTTTTCATGTCCCACGGGGCCAGGAACTGACCCTTCTTCACGTTGATGGCCTTGCCGGTGGCGGCAGCCGCCAGCAACAAATCGGTTTGGCGACACAGGAATGCCGGAATTTGCAGCACGTCCACGTGCTCGGCAACCACTGCGGCATCGGCAGTCTCGTGAATGTCGGTGAGGACAGGGAGATCGAACGTTGCACCGATGGCACCCAACATTGACAAGCCCTCGTCACGTCCGGGTCCGCGAAATCCCGCCACCGACGTTCGATTTGCTTTGTCGTAGCTGGCCTTGAACACGTAGGAGATTCCCAGTTGACCACACATCTCCTTCATCGTTCCCGCAACGTGTTGGGCAACGGCAACCGACTCAATGACGCATGGTCCGGCAATGAGAACCAGTGGCTGACCATCACCACATGCCACACCCTTCCCCAACTGGGCAAGCGTCGGAGTTTCGGCGGATCTGCCGAGAGTCGAGGTCACGACAATCCCGCCTGAACCAAGTCGTGCATTCGGACCATGCCAACAACATTCTCCCCGTCGATGACGGGTAACACGGTGATGGCCTTTTTCGTGTTGCGCTCCATCAACGTGAGCGCTTCGATAGCGGGTACGCCGGCAGAAACCGAAATGGGATTCGGCGTCATGAGCTCACGAGCCGTCATCGCCCCCCACTTGTCGGCGGGTGTGCGCTTGAGCGCACGTCGCAGGTCACCATCGGTGATGATGCCACCCAAGGTTCTCTCGCTCGAGGCGTGTGCAACCAGAACGGCGCCGATTGCTTGGGTGGTAAGTGCATCTACCACCTCGGGCAGCTTGGCGGAAGCCTCCACCATCATCAACTTTTCCCGCGGAATCATCAGGTCGCGCACCATGAGGGTGAGGCGACGACCGATGGCGCCTGCCGGATGATTCATCGCGAACTCGGCGACCGAAACACCCTTGGCGGTCATCCATGCAACGGTGAGGGCGTCGCCGATCGCCATGGCTACGGCAGTGCTCGATGTCGGAACCTGGTCGATTGGCGCCGCCTCATGTGCAACCGAAGCGTCGAGTACGGCATCACAATGAGCGGCAAGTGACGACTTTGTCTTGCCGAGAATTCCCAACAGTGCCGTTGCTCGCTTCTTTACGTACGGAACGATCGTCAACAGTTCACTGGTTTCACCGCTGTTGCTGATCATGATGATGACGTCACCACTCCCCACCACACCGATGTCGCCATGCAACGCATCGAGCGGATTCAAGTACACCGACATCAACCCCACCGACGTGAAGCTTGCAGCAATCTTTTGGGCGACGAGCCCCGACTTTCCTACTCCGGTAACGATGACCTTGCCGACACAATTCACCAGTACGTTCACCGCGGATTCCGACGCTTGTGGTCGCATGCGATGTGCGGCGGCGATGATTGCCTCGGCCTCAGCCAGCAATACCGACGACAACGTGGATTCTGCGGTCACTGGTTCACCAAACTTCTGGCGCGCTCGAGATCGGTCGGGCTGTCGACCGAGAGCGTGTTTCGGGCATGGGCAACGATCTCGTAGGTATCAATGGTAATTCCATTCTCCAGGAGCCGAAGTTGCTCGAGTTTTTCCGCATTCTCCAACGGTGACGGTGCGAGATTGGGCCATCCACGCAATACGTCGGCGCGATAGCCGTACATCCCCACGTGTCCCCAATGCACCCGGTGGTGTTGCCATTGATCGGGCTCCACGCCCCGCACGTACGGCACCTGGGCCCGACTGAAGTACAAGGCCTGGTCCCGAGCACCGATAACCACCTTGACGACATCGGGGTTGGCGAGTTTCTCCGGGGGGAGTGGATACACCGGTGTCACCACGGCAGGGGTGGGGTTTCGATCTCGAAACACCGTGCACATCGACTCCACGATGTTGGGATCGACGAAGGGCTGATCCCCCTGCACGTTGATGATGACGTCCCCCCGTAGCTCGTCGATCACCGAAGCGATTCGTTCCGAGCCGGAAGTACACGCCGGCGAAGTCATGAGTACGCGATATCCCCAGTCGTGGGCATGGTCGGCCACCTCGGTGGAATCGGTGCACAACACCACCTCGGCAATCGAGGGGGCCGTGCCTGCCTCGTCCAGCACGCGCTGCAACATCGGCCTGCCCCCGATATCGGCGAGCACTTTTCGCGGTAAACGCGTGGATTCCAGTCGCGCCGGCACCGCGACGACGAATTTCAAGCGGGCTAGGCCTTTAGCGGCCGCCGGCGACGGCCGGCACGATGGAAACGGTTTGCCCACCCGACACC
>JAFMFM010000012.1 GCA_017856115.1 Actinomycetota bacterium
CGATCGGTTCGTTGTTGGTAACCGGCGTATCCCTTGTACTTCTGTTCGACGATCGGCCACAAACGTGCCCGCTCCGCTGCAGTGGCGGTGCGGGCGGTCATCGTCTTGGTGGGCTGGCCCTTGAATTTCACTTGCACTCGCGGGTTCGCCACCAGATTCAGGTACCAGGCGGGGTGAACATCATCTCCACCACGTGATGCAACGACCACGATGGATTCACCTTCCTGCATCGGTGACGTCAACATCACGCTTCGAGGCTTTCCGGTCTTGCGACCAGTCGTGGTCAGTTCAAGCACGGGCATGTTGCCGGCTTCCCACCCCTTGCGACCGCCGGTGACGCGCAAGATGATGCGATGGGCGATGTTCATCGCTTTCAATGTGGCGTTGCTCGGCATCGTGGTCAACCGTTCACGATTGCTTGCACGAGACCGGCGATCAATGCCGCGCGCTCGGGCATGAGATCGAGTCGAACATGTTCGGTTTCGGCGTGTGCACCGGCACCGACGGCGCCGAGACCATCGAGCGTGCGTATACCTACTGCGGCAGTGATGTTCCCGTCGCTACCGCCGCCGACTGCAACTCCTCGTAGACCGCCGATGGCATACTCGCCAGCAACCTTTTCCGCAATGGCAAACAGCTCCGTGGTCATCGACTCGTGCATCGGTGGTCGGTTCATTCCCCCGGACACCGTGACGGTTGCACCCGGCAAGGTTGCAACGAGCGAAGCCATACCGCGTTCCAAGCGATCCTTCTCCTCGGGAATGACGCAGCGCACGTCAACGGAAATGGTTGCCGAGTCAGGCACCACATTGTCAGCCGTACCGGCTTTGGCCACGGTGGGCGTCACCGTCGTGCCCAGCTCGGGTCGGGCCAGTGCGGCAATACGGGGCACCTGTGCTGCGAGCTCTACCAGTGCATTGATTCCCTTCTCGGGCTCAAGCCCCGCGTGCGAGGCGCGACCCGCAATGTTCACCATGAACGTTCCGGTCCCCTTGCGGGCAATCTTCAATGCGCCACCGTCGGCACTCGGCTCCAACACCAAGACTGCTCCAGTTGCCTTGGCGCGTTCCTCCAACAATGCGCGGGATGCGTGCGAACCCACTTCTTCGTCGGCGGTAATGAGGATCTCGGTGTGGTACCACTCCTTTACCGCAGCCACGCCGTAGATGGCTTGAACGATTCCGGCCTTCATATCGAAGATGCCGGGGCCGCGACCGATGTTGCCGTCACGCGTGAACGGTCGGCGTGCCACCGTGCCGAGCGGGAACACGGTGTCGTGATGGCCAACGATGAGCACCTTGGTGTCGTTACTGCCCTTCCAGTGCACGTGCGGGCCACGATCGCTTTCGATGAGTGTGGGCGGCGTACCCAACACTCGGGTCATCAGGTCGGCAAGAAAGTGCGCACTACGTTCGAGGCATTCACGCTCCAGCGACGGCGACTCCACGTTGACGAACGTCTCCAGATCGGTGATCATTGCGTCGCCCTGAGTGTCGAGATATGCGCGCACCTGTGCGGCGGTGCGATGGTCAGAGACGCCGAGAGTCATGTGCCTTCATTCTGTCGGAGTGCCCGGGGCGGGACTCGAACCCACACAGCCATTTCTGGCCAGGGGGGTTTAAGCCCCCCGCGTCTACCATTTCGCCACCCGGGCAATGCGACGTCGTTGCATGGCCGAAATGCTCGACCGCACTTCAGGCTACGTGCGCAGCAGTGGGCTCGTTTCGGTTGGCACGAGCTTGGACATTGGCATTCTCGAGTGAGTTCCACAACGCACCACGTACTTGCGCGGCATGTGTGGGCGACAACCGATTGAGCATCACTACACCCTCGATCATGTCGGCCACCACGGCGGCAAGGGGGCGATCCTTAACGTTTACCGCGACGATTCCGGCAACTTCATCACCCATAAAACGACGCATGGTGCGATCCACCCCGATGATGCGGGTTGGACACCGGAAACCCGGCGCAGCCAACCCCAAGTGACGCGTCGTCGACGCAATGGCGCGAGCCAACGCCGCAAATTCCACGGTGGAGAGTGCTGTCGGATTGCTGCGCATAGAACCGCTCATCATGTCATGGGGGTGACACGTAGAACCGAGCACCGGCTCGGTACTGTTGCCACACGATGGTGACGCCCCCCGTTCCCCCGGCGTCTTCGGAAGCGCCGCTCAACCCCATGCAACAAGCGGTGGTCGACACGCTCGGCAAGTCTCCTGATTGGACACCACTTCCCACCAGCGTCGTGGATGCCGTGCGAACGATGTTGCACGACCAGCTGGCCGGTATCGCACCACGATTCAGCAAGGACAACCCGTTGTGGTTGAGCAAGAACAAACTCACCACCATCCATGGTTGCGAAGCCCACCACGTCGCCACCAGGGACTCTTTTGCATGGACCCCCATCACCGCCCGCGGAACCGTGCTGCACAAGGCTGTCGAGCTCGGTGTGCATTGGCGGGGCGACTCCTCGCCCGCAGAGATCGTCGACGAAGCCATCGCCCGGCTTGCGGACTCCAACAACAACGTCGCTGACTTCCTCATCGGAATGAGCCCGGGCGACGCCGCCCAGCTACGTGGATACGCAGTCGACCTCTACACGCGCTTCGAGGAATGCTTTCCCAAACTCAAGCCATCGTGGCGTCCGGTAACCGAGTCATCCGCGCGCTACGAACTGTTCGGTGGCGCAATCGTGCTCGGCACGCGGGCCGACCTCACCCTTGGCACCGCTGAACAGAAGGTGATCATCGACGTGAAGAGTGGTGGCTTGCACGTGTCGCATCGTGAAGACTTGCGCTTTTATGCGTTGGTGGAAGCGCTACGCAGTGGAATGGCGCCGCGCCGATTGGCAACGTACTCACTGGCTGCGGCACGTGCCGATGTTGAAGATGTATCCGAAGGCGTGCTACAGGCTGCAGTACGTCGCGTGGTCGCTGGTGTGCAACGGATGGTCGCAGTCGAGTTGGACAAGGCCGAACCAACGCGTCGTCCTGCGGCCCACTGTCGATGGTGTCCGCTGAACGAGGAGTGCACGCAGGGGATGGCGTATCTCGCGAGGGACCCGGAAGAGGAATAGGGCGAGGCTTCGGTCCTGCGCTGAGTCCGCTCAGCGCGACATCAGCGCGAGTGGCACGCCGAGGCCCGCACCGGATCGCACCGTTGCAATGAGTCGTCCCGGCTGCACGGCTGGTTTTGGTGCACCGATCACGTCTGGACCAAGGTGTGCGCACACCGTCGCGATGTCATTGACGACGAGCACGAAACCCCAGTATGTGGCGTCGCTCGCAACGGCGCGCGGCTGTACCAACCGGCGCTCCACCACTTCGAGAATGACGCTTCCCCAGCGATGGAAGCCTTGAATACCTCGTTCACTCTCCTTTAAACGCTTGAGCTCAGCACCAGATACTCGAGTGATCTCGGAGCAGGTGGCACGCACGTCGTCGGCCAGCACCACGACATGGTCGACGCCGACCACATTCAATTGGAATGGTGCGTCACCGCCACGGGTGAGCGGCGTTGTGACGACGGTGCCGCCACGGGTGAGCGGCGCAGTGGCAACGTCGCCGTGAACCACCGGCAACCCCGCAATGTTTGCCACTCGGTTGGGACAACCAACGAGCGTCAGATGTTGCAGGCCGGGCGGCAACGACTCGTCGATGCACAGCGACACGTCACCGAGTGACGAACCGACTACCCCAATATCGCGCCACGGTGCCGCGCGACCACCAACGGTGATTTCGGCGACGCGTGTCAGGGGCGGTGAGGAAGAACGACTGGAATCAGACGAGAGAAATTAGCGGCGACCCATGTTGGGACGCTTGCCGTGATTTGCTTTCGAGCGGCGCATGCGCGCCTTGCGCTTCTTGGTCTTCTTGGACATGAGCGTTAAGGGTAGTGGAGCCAACTAGTTCTGCTGTCGCCAGCGCTTGGCCCCGTTCACGTAGGGCGTTCCGGTGGCACTCGTCGTAGAGCACACGTACGTGCGCCCTCGATAGGTGCCCACGGCTCCTTCGGGTGCGCAGAACGCACCGGGGCGAACCGTTGGAAGTGAGCCGGTGGTTGGCTGTGTCGTGGACGACGAATTTGTCTGTGTCGTGGACGAGGCGGACGATCCACTCCCTCTTGCGGTCGTGGTTGGCGCACGAGTTGCAGTCGTGGCAGGTGTCGTTGAAGTCGACACGGTGCCGCCGGGTGGTGGATTCCAGCCACGCATCGTGGTGCCCGCGCACGTGCCGGAGAGCACGTTGTTGAGTCGTCCCCATTCACTCTGGTCCATCGACAAACCCCAACGGGCCTTCACTGCAATCCAGTTCGCGCTGTACGTGCACCAGAAGCCCCGCAATTGCGGCATCCAGTTGGATGGATCCCTGTCCCCTTTCGATCGATTGCTGGACGCCGACACCGCCACCAGCGTTCGCGGGTCCGACGTGTCGTTCGCATACGCCGTGCGCTGTTCGAGGTTCCACTGCCACGCGCCAGAGTCCCATGCCTCCTTCAGGGCCACCGTGTGGTCGATGTCCATCGACGTTCGGTCGGAGGACTTTCTGCCGTCGTACGGTGACAACCAGTCGGCTTCGACGACGAAGCATCGGAACGGATCCACCTGCGGCAATCCGAGCGCGTCGCGTTTCAGTACCTGCTCTCGGGCGTCGCAGCCGTCACCGTCCACGTCGCGCCAGTGCGGAAAGAGGTTTCGTTTGTAACCGCGCGAATACTCCTTCTCGACAGGGATGGTCTTCAAGACCTCCAGGGCCAGAACGATGTCATCGGCACCTTCGACGCGCAGGTCGACTCCTCGATCGACCGCGGCGGCACCGGTGACGCCCACCGAAACAGCGAGAGCGGCTCCGGCGACGACGCGAAACTTCACGAGATTGCGCTGGCCCCACCAACGAACGTGAGTCGCTCGTCTTCGTCGCTCGTGTCGATGAAAATGCATTCACCGGGGCACACGTCGGCCGCCAACACCACCGCGCCCATGTGCTTGTGATGAACCGTCGCCAGACTGCCCGCGCTCCCCGGATCGTTCAGCACCATGCCATCCTCCACCACGTACGCAATGCCGTCCTCCAGTTGCGTGAATACGTCGGGACAATGATCGACGCACAGACCGTCACCCGTGCACAGGTCTTGGTCGATCCACACGCGCACGTCTTCAGGCTACGAAGCAAGGGCGACGATCACCAAGATGAGCAACGCGAAATTGCGCACGATGTCACGGACACCGATCGGTCGCTGCGACGAGCCACCGAAACAGGCGCATGGAGGACGCTCGCCAGCTCGCAGGTGCCATGCCAACAACATCGTGAAAGCCAGGAGAAGTACCGCAGCTGCCGCGAGAAACCGACTGCGCCAAGAGTCACCCAGCACCACCCCGAGACCGATCACCACCTCCGCCACCATCACCGCGAATGCGCCAGCCGGTGGTACGCCGAGCCGTCGAGCCGACACCAGCCACGAACGTCCAGCAAGCATCTTCGACACCCCCGCATACACCAGCACCGCACCAACCACGAATGCTGCAGCGTTCGACAGGTTCACGATTCGATTCGTGCGTCGCCCGTCTTGCCCCGATAAAACACCATGGACGGCTGCGTGGAGTTTCGAACCCGAAAATCCGTAACCATCCCAACGACCAGATCGTGATCACCGATAGATCGGGTTGAATCGAGCGTGCAGTCGATGGTGGCCACGACGTCGGGCAACACGGGTGAACCGTTCGTCGACACACCGAAATCGAGACCGGAGAAACGTGACTCTTCGTTGTTGTCCTTTGCAAATTTCCAACAAAGGTCCGACTGCGCACTGCCGAGAATGTTGGCGGTGAACGATCCGCGCTCGGCGATGAGCGGCCACGTCCGCGAGGAGCGACCTACGAAGAAGCCGGCAAGCGGTGGATCGAGTGAAATTGAAGCGAACGAGCCGATGGTGATACCGAGCGGTTCGCCAGACGTACTCAATCCGGTGATGACCACCACGCCGGTTGGGAGATGGCCGAACAGCGAGCGGAATTCCTTGGAGTCGAACGGTGGTGCGCCGGCGGTGCTCACGCACTACACGTTACGACGTCCACCGTCTGGCCCTCGCGTGCGGCAAAGACATCGACGCTCGATGCGGCTGCAACGCTCTCCGCAATGCTCGAGAGCGATGCATCGCTGCGAGACGGATCGTGGTGGAACAAGGCCAACTGCTTCACTCGACACGTTTCTGCCACCCAGCGGGCGTAGGCGAACGTCGAATGTCCCCACGACGACTTCGCCTCGAACTCCGCGTCGGTGAATTGCGAGTCGTGAATCAACAAGTCGGCATCCTCACAGAGTGCCCGGGCGCCATCGGTGAGCGAAAAGTCCGCGCCGGCGGGCTGTTGATGATCGGAAAGATACGTCACCGCGACACCGGCATGTGAAACTCGGAATCCGAGCGTCGGTCCAACGTGAGGTACGTACCTACTACGCACCTGCATGTTGCCCACCGTGAAGTCGTCGTCCCCCACTTCATGGAACACCAGTCGGGCCGCGAACTGTTCGAGTGGCACCGGGAACATCGGTGGTTTGATCTTTTCCAGGAACAACTCCTTCACGGAACGTCCGTCCGGCTGCTTCGGCGCGTAGATCTCGAAGATGGTGTCGCCGCGCAGAAGCGGCTCGAAGAACGGCAGACCCATGGTGTGGTCGTAATGCAAATGCGTGAGCAGACACACCGCATGGAAGTTCGGTGTGCCGTTCACCTGTTTCCCGAAGTAACGCAGCCCGGTACCGAGATCGAAGATGATCGGAATCTCGTCATCCGCACGCAGCGAAACACACGAGGTGTTGCCACCGAAGTGTCGAGTCTCGTCGCAGTGGCACGGAGTGGAACCGCGCACGCCGTGGAAAGTCACGTTCAACATGGGCTGTGCTGACGCTAAGGCGAACGGTGGAAGGCAACCCCTTCGTGCAGCGGTGACGTTCGTCGCAAAGCGCAGGGTTCATCTACTGTGTGAGACATGTCAACACCGAAAAAAGGAACGCCGATCACCAGTTCCACGATTCGTGCCGGCGAACTCGACGTCACCTTTCTCGAGTGTGGCTCGGGCCCACTGGCGTTGTGCATGCATGGATTTCCGGACTCACCGCACACGTGGCGCCACCTCATGCCCGAATTGGCCGAGCGTGGTTACCGCGCAGTAGCACCGTTTCAGCGCGGTTACTCCCCGACCACGGTGGCTCCGTCCGGCGTCTATCAGACGGCGGCGCTGGCTCGTGACGCGAACGCACTGCACGAAGCGCTCGGTGGCGACGGACGTGCGGTGATCATCGGACACGATTGGGGCGCACCCACGGTGTGCGGTGCGGCAATCGACCAGCCACATCGCTGGAGCAAGGTCGTGAGCATCGCGGTACCGCCGGGACCTGCGCTCGGCGTTTCGTTTCTCGGAAATCTGGCGCAAATTCAGCGCAGTTGGTACATGTTCTTCTTTCAACATGCGCTCGCCAACCACGTGGTAGCGGCCAACGACCTTGCGTTCATCGACATGTTGTGGTCGCAATGGTCGCCCGGTTACGACGCGAGCAGGGATCTTCCGTTCGTCAAGGACGCACTTCGAAGTCCGGAGAATCTGCAGGCGGCACTCGGCTACTACCGAGCCACATTGGGTGACGGAAAGCGGGATCCGGAACTTGCCACGCTCCAGCAACGCATGGGCAGCGAGTTTCCCACACAGCCGATGTTGTACCTGCACGGCGAGGATTGCGGTTGCATCGGCATCGAAGTCGCGAAGGCTGCGCAAGCAACCGCTCCGGCGAACGTTCGCTTCGAATACGTGGCGAACGCCGGACACTTCGTGCAAGTGGAGCGACCCGATCACGTGAATCGGCTCATCCTCGATTTCATTGTCGGCTAGTCGTCTGCCCGAGCAAGTGATTCACCTGCTCTACATATCTCCTACGGAAGACGACACCAGTCGCCGCGAATTTCCACGAGGCCATCGCGCACCAACGACTGCAGCAGCCGCGTTGCGCGCTTCGAGTCGTCGCTGAGTTTCATCACTCGGGCGACGTCCACTCGTCGTACGCCACGTTCCGCGAGTGCCTTCATCAGCAGGCCTCGCGCTTGACGATCCGAGCCTTCGAAACGCGGTTGCGGCTTGCTCGTGAGCGCACTGGCGTGAGCGGGGTCGGGGCCGGCGTTCCATGCACAATGGCGGCGAATGGGACACTCGTTGCAGTTCGGATTTCGGGCAACGCACACCCGTGCGCCGAAATCCATCAACACTTGGTTCCACTCCCACGCCTGCCCCTCCGGCAGCACACGGTCGGCCAACTCTTGGGACGCTCGGGCCGTCAACGGCGCGTTCACCACCCGAGACAGCACACGAGCCACGTTGGTGTCCACCACGGCGACATCCCGCTCGTCGGCAAACGCCAGCACCGCCCGCGCCGTGTACGGCCCGATTCCGGGCAAGGCCAGCAGCGCATCGAGGCTGTCGGGCACCTGACCGTCGTGCAATTGCATGATTGCTCGCGCGGCGTCGTGCAAATGTTTGCATCGACGCGGGTAGCCCAGACCACTCCACAGGGTGAGGAGGTCGGCAAGCGGCGCCTCGGCACATGCAACCGGCGTCGGAAACCGCTGCATGAACGCCGCGTACTTCGGTACCACTCTCGACACCTGGGTCTGCTGGGCCATCACTTCACTCACGAGCACCGACCACCGATCTCGCGTGTTGCGCCACGGCAGGTCGCGCAACCGGGGCACACCCCACGCCAGCAATGGCTCGGTGAAGTCCGGGTGATCCACTGGCTAGGTGATGATCGGGTGGTTCACTCCGACCAGACGTCTCGACCGTCGTGGGGGCGTTCCCGCGTCGGGGCCGACGCCCGCTTCCACACCATCACTCGACGACGGAAGTAACACACCTCTTTACCGTCCTGGTTGAAACCCTTGGTCTCCACCGTGACCACGCCCCGATCGGACTTGGACTTGGATTCCACCACCTCCAGCACCCGCGTTTCTGCGTGAATCGTGTCGCCGTGAAACGTGGGGTGCTTGTGCTGCAGGGTTTCGACCTCCAAGTTGGCGATGGCCGCACCGCTCACGTCGGGCACGCTCATGCCCAACACCAAGGAGTACACGAGGTTGCCCACCACCACGTTCCGGCCCTGCACACTGCGCGAGGCGAACCAGTCGTTGGTATGCAGCGGATGATGGTTCATGGTGATCATGCAAAACAGGTGGTCGTCGGCCTCGGTGATGGTCTTGCCGGGCCAATGTTTGTAGACGTCGCCGACGACGAAGTCCTCGAGGTGTCGACCAAAGGGGCGCTCGTGCGTGGTCATGGCGTCAAGAGTAGGGGCTAGTCGCCGCGTAGTGATTGCGGTGGGTCGTCGTCCCCCACCTTCGGCTGTTCACCCGTGTCCTCGTAGACCGGCGTTTCGAACATGCCGGTTCGATCGCGCGGAGCATTGCGTTCGATCCATCGGGCTTTCGACTCACTCACCTGCGAGCCGGCACGAGCCGCGGATTGCAACCGCCCGAATCGGCTCTGGGGTGCGGGCACCGGGGTAACCGCCCCGATGCGTAGCGATGCGTAGCTCAACCCACCAACGATGATGGGTAGCCAGAACTGGGCGATGCGATACGTCAGCACCGTGACGGTTGCGGTTGCCGCCGGAACCCCGAAGCCAACGAGCGTGGGAATGTAGACGCCTTCCACGATGCCGAGTCCACCCGGTGTTATCGGAACCGATGCCAACACGTTCGCCAGTCCGAAGGCCACGAGCAGCCCGTCGGGCGACACGCTTCCGCCAAAGGCACGCAGGAAGAGCCACAACGCGAGAAGGTCGAGCAACCAGTTGATGGTGCCCCACATGATCACCCGTCGAAGCACATCGCGCTCGGCGAGGAGTCCTCGAATGCGATCGCGGAGGTGGTCCATGAGGCTGGCGGCGGATTCTCCGTCTCGACCGATCTTGTCGTACAACCAACGCACGAATCGGTGGAGACGGCCCTTGTCGTCGACGATGCCGAACACCACTGCTCCGACGACAGCCATCAAGATCGCGCCGGCAACGGCCGCCGTCCCGTATACGGGGCTCGACCCACGCAATGGAATGGACACGACCAGACCAACCCACAACAGCACGTTGAGAATCACGGCCGAACCGATACCGGCGGTAGCCAACGCAAAGCCGGCATCGGCCTTGGAGATTCCCGAACTCGTCACCAATCTGAACCCCAACGCATTGCTGGCGGCGCTTCCCCCGGGCAGGATGCTGCCGAGCGCCCGGGTGCTCAACTGGATCCGGAACAGATCGAATCGCGTCAGCCGATTGGCGTCGGGTCCGAGTGCTGCGTGGGTAACCAGCGTGTAGCAGTAAAGGGCCACGAATTCGAGCCCGATGGCAACCGCGAGGAGGACCGGATCGATCCGGGTGAGGTCGCCGATGGCATTTCGAAACGCCGGCACCAGCGGAAGAACGAAAAAGTAGATGACGACGGCAAAAAGCACCCAACGAAGTGCCTTCAGCATTACTCCAGCGTAAATGAGCCCGTGGCGTGTGCCACCGCATAAAGACCCGAATTTTCCGTGCTGGGACAAGGAGAACGAAAGTCACTTCACTACCGTTGGACTTCGTGCACGACTCCGTCAAAGACCTCACCACCGCCGCAACCATCGTCGAAGGGGTTGCCGCACTTCTGCGACGCGCAACGCTGCGACTCGCCGAGTCGGGCGGACCCGAACGGCAACAAACTCTCGCCTACGACCTGGCGCACGCCAGCGCCGCGCTCGAAACGGCACGTTCGCTCATCGACTACGGCGCCAAGGGTGAAGCCGAGGCAACCATCACCTGTGCATTCGTCGCCGACATGGTGCACGATTTGTCGAGCCGATTGATCGGGCGTGAACGACTCTGGACGGTGCACATCTCCGAACTCGCCGCATACGAGACGTTCGTCGCAACGTACCGCGCCCCGGAACTGCTCGCGTCGCTCGCTGCCACCACGGGTCCGCGGCACCTCGATGACGATTACGAAATGGTGCAGGACACCTTCCGCAGTTTCGGCAAGAAGGTAATCGGCAAGCACGCCGAGCACGTGCACAGGGAAAACGCCGACGTGCCGGAAGAAATCATCGCCGGCCTCGCCGACATTGGTGCGTTCGGGCTCTCCATCCCGTCGGAGTTCGGCGGCTTCAGCGAAGGAGGCGAAGGCGAGTACATGGCCAGCTGCGTGGCCACCGAGGAACTGTCGCGAGCATCGCTGGGTATCGGCGGTTCGCTCATTACGCGACCCGAGATCCTCACACGCGCCCTGGTGAAGGGTGGAACCGAAGCCCAGAAACAGTATTGGTTGCCCAAACTTGCGACGGCCGAGGTCATGGCGGCGGTTGCGGTAACCGAGCCCGACTACGGCAGCGATGTTGCGTCATTGAAGACCACCGCCACCGCAGCGAAGCGCGACGGCGTCGACGGGTACGTCATCAACGGCGTGAAGACCTGGTGCACGTTCGCGGCACGAGCCAACGTGTTGATGTTGTTGGCACGAACCGATCCGGATCGCTCCAAGTCGCACCGCGGACTGAGTTTGTTCATCGTCCCCAAACCGCTCGGTGAGGCGCACGGCTTCGTATTTCAACAGGAGGGTGGCGGAAGGATGGAGGGTCGTCCCATCGACACCATCGGATATCGCGGTATGCACTCGTACGAAATCGCGATCGAGGACTGGTTCGTACCCGCCGATCACTTGATCGGTGAAAACGAGGGCCTCGGCAAGGGTTTCTACTTCCAGATGGAGGGCTTCGAGAACGGGCGCCTGCAGACCGCGGCGCGTGCCGTGGGCTTGATGCAGGCCGCCTACGAAGCGGCGTTCGACTACGCGAACAACCGCAACGTGTTCGGAAAGAACATCATCGACTACGAACTCACTCAAGTGAAACTCGGTCGCATGGCGGTGGTAATTCAGGCTTCGCGGCAGTTCAGTTACGCCGTGGCAAAGATGATGGGCAAGGGAGAAGGTGCCATGGAAGCCAGCATGGTGAAGGCATACGTGTGCAAGGCCGCCGAATGGGTCACCCGCGAAGCCATGCAGATACACGGTGGATACGGTTACGCAGAGGAGTATCCGGTGAGTCGTCTGTACGTCGACGCGCGCGTGCTGTCGATTTTCGAGGGCGCCGACGAGACCCTCTGCCTGAAGGTGATTGCCCGACGACTCGTGGAGTCCGTGCAGGGCTAGGCGAGCAGCGTCGCGTCACGTGCGACGTTCAGGGCCGCGCCGCGAGCCGATCTAGGCGACGAGTTCGAGCAGTTCGTGTAACGAACCAAGTCGCTCGCAGTCGTAGTCGGCGTGATCGCCGAACGGGTCGTACAACAACGGCACCAACCCCGCAGCGCGTGCACCACCGACGTCGTTCACGTACGAGTCACCCACGTAGGCGATTCGCTCGGGCGGCAGGTCGAGTGCGGCGATCGCTTCGGAGAAGATTCGCGGATCGGGTTTGGCGTATCCAATCACGTGGGAGTCGGTCACGATGCTCACCGGCACTCCGGCACCGGGACCCACCTGACAGATGCACAAGTTGTCGAGGGTTGCCTCGATCTGGCCACTGGCGTTCGACACCACGCCGATGGGCACCTTTCGGTAGTGCAGTTGTCCGAGCGCTGCGACGGATTCCAGCATCGGGAACCGCCAGTAGTAGGGCGAGAACAGTCGTCTCATCGCCAGCGCTGCGGGCTCCACGTTGTCGTCGGCAACCCCGGCGGTGCGGACGTATGCATGTCGGTAGATGTCCCAGGTGATCTTGTCGATCGACGGATCGGTGCGCTTGCTCGCCACATCGTCGAGTGCCTCCATCCCGGCGTAGTGACAGCGCACGAGGAGATTCGTGTCGGTCGAGCCACCGAACGGCGAAATTGCAGCGGCGGTCGCAAAGGGGTCGGGAATCACGAAGATTCCTCCGGCGTCGAACAACACACCGTCGAAGCGTTTGGCCATGGCGCGATGCCTACTTCCGCGTCATTGCGCGACGCACGATCGTCATCTCGGGGTACTCACGCAGAGCGAGTGAGGCCGGCGCGGGTACCACGCGAGATGAACTTGAGCGCCATCTTGCGACTGGCTTCGTCGATCATCTCGTCGCCGAACATCACCGCACCCTTGCCTTCGCCTTCGGTGGCGGTGTGGTACGCGTCGAGTATGGCGCAGGCGCGGTCAAACTGTTCCTGGGTTGGTGAGAACACCTCGTTGAGAATCGCCACCTGGTCGGGGTGCAACGCCCATTTTCCGTCGTAGCCGAGGGTTCGGGTGCGTTTGCAGTAGTCACGGAATCCGTCGGCGTCGCGAATGTAGAGGTACGGGCCGTCGATGACCTGGAGGCCGTTCGCGCGACCCGCCATGAGGATCTTGTTGAACACGTAATGAAAATGGTCGCCCGGATAGTCGGGGATCTGCACGCCACCGGTCAACACAGGCATCTCCATGCTTGCAGCGAAGTCGGCTGGGCCGAAGATGATGGTTTCCAATCGCGGGCTGGCTGCGCAAATTTCCTCCACGTTGATCAGTCCGCGCGCGGTTTCGATCTGCGCCTCGATGCCGACGTGACCCACCGGCAGACCACTTGCGATCTCCACCTGACGGAGAAGCATGTCGGTGGCGACGATCTGTGCGGCCGACTCCACCTTGGGGAGCATGATCTCGTCCAGCCGGGCTCCCGCACCACCAACCACCTCGATGATGTCGTAGGCGGTCCACTTGGTGCTCCAGTCGTTCACGCGGACGCACAGCACCTTGTCGCCCCAATCTTGCGTCGCGATCGCTTGTGCGACGCGCGCTCGCGAGGCTTCCTTCTCTTTCGGCGCCACTGCGTCCTCCAGGTCGAGGAACACCATGTCGGCCGGGATTCCGGGCCCTTTGCCCAACATCTTTTCCGACGATCCCGGAATTGACAAACAAGAACGGCGTGGCAGGTCGCGCGAGCGTGGAGACATGCCTTGCAGGCTAGATGACGCTGCGTCGCAGGAGCTCGGTTGTGGGTGCACATTCCGGCTCCAGATTGCCCAGCACATCATCGACTGCACCGTGCGGACCCACCATCTTCGAAAACGACGCGCCGGGAATCACATCGAGGCCTGAGCGCCAATCGCTGTGCACCTCCAGTCCGCCGAGCATTCCGTCCCACAACACACCCGGTAGTCGAGTTCCAGATCCGGCAACGAGCCAGACGGGCTTGCCGTGGGTACGTGCGGTGTCGACCACGGTTCGCGATCCGCCAACCGCCAGCACCGCATCCGGGCCGCAGGCCAGCGCTTCCACGATCACCACGTCGGCACTCTCGATTGCACCGGCAAGGTACTCGAACGGCACGAGTTCGGCTGCGATCTCCGCATCGTGCAAACGATCCACGAGTGCTTCCCCCTCGCCGTGGCTGTCGACCACCAACATGAGCGCATCTCCTCGCTGCGCCAAACATTTCACGGTGTTGAACGGCCAGCCGATGATTACGACACGCACGTCATCCCCGAGTACGTCGTCGAGATGGCCGGGGGTCTCATCGCGCTCCACTACGAGCGCCAGGGCGCGGGCCCGAGCGAATGGCTCGGCAGCGGTCAGAACGTTCGCGCACAACCACCACAACTGCGCCATCGACGGATGACGCTCCACGATCCGTCTGCACGCCAACACCAACGACGGTGGATCCATGTCCATGTCGCACAATGCCAACGCGGTTTCGCGCACCAACACGCCGGGGCCCGCACCATCGGCGCGTGCCACATATCGCAAGCGCTCGATCGGGTGCATTACGAAAACAGTACTTGCGGCTTGCTACCGTCACAGTTGTGATTACGCCGTCCCCCGACACGGTGTTGCAGCCGCTGGATGGGCCTTCGCGCCCGCTGCACGAGTGGCTCACCACCTTCCACCTGCTGTCCGTGGTCATCGATCCGTACACCAACGAAAGTGCCTGGGTACTGAAGACTGCTCGTCGCATCCTCGCGCAGTTCGCCGGCTCCAGTGTTCGCACCAATTACGTGGTCACCGCTGGCGCCGACGATGCCCGGGCCTTCCTCGGCCCGCTCGCAACCGAGGCACTGGTGTTTTGCGACCCCGACCGAACCTTCGTCAAACAACTCGGGCTCACGCAATTGCCGGCATTCGCGTTCCTGCGAATCGACGGCAACGTGGTGGCAACGGCAGAAGGCTGGAACCCGCTCGAATGGCGCGCCGTTACCGACGAGGTTGCGCGCACAGTGTCATGGAGCAAGCCGCTCATTCCCGCGCCGGGCGACCCCGGTGCATTTGCCGGCACTCCGGCGCTGGTGTGATGTCCGCACCCGAACCGTTCGTTCATACCGACCTCTTGCCGCTCGCGCCCGACACCACGGAGTACCGACTGGTCACCCGCGAGGGCGTCTCCGTGGAAAAAACGTCGTTGGGCGAATTCTTGCGAGTCGACCCGAGCGCCATCACCCGACTTACCGCCGAGGCCATGCGTGACATCGCCCACTTCCTCCGTTCCGGTCACCTGCAACAACTCGCCGACATTCTGAGCGACCCCGAAGCCAGCGACAACGATCGTTTCGTCGCCCTCGACCTCCTGAAGAACGCCTCCATCGCCGCAGGCGGTGTGTTGCCGATGTGTCAAGACACCGGCACCGCGATCGTGAAGGCCAAGAAGGGCCAGTTCGTGATGACGAGTGGTGCCGACGACGCCGCCATCTCGCGCGGAATCTACGACACGTACCTCACCAGCAACCTGCGCTACAGCCAGCTCGCTCCACTCTCGATGTACGAGGAGGTGAACACCTGCACCAACTTGCCCGCTGAAATCAAGATTGCCGCGGTCGACGGTGACGAATACAAGTTCCTCTTCATCGCCAAGGGAGGTGGTTCGGCGAACAAGAGCTACCTGTTCCAGGAAACCAAGGCGCTGCTCAACGAAAAGACCCTCCTGCCGTGGCTGTTCGAAAAGATGAAGACCCTTGGCACTGCCGCGTGTCCGCCGTACCACCTTGCAGTGGTCGTCGGTGGAACTTCCGCCGAGTACGCCGTGGAGGTCGCCAAGTTGGCGAGCACTCGATACCTCGATTCGCTCCCCACTTCTGGAAGCGCGGCCGGACACGGTTTCCGTGACCTCGACCTGGAGCGCAAGGTGCTGCAACTCGCGCAGCAAACGGGTATCGGTGCGCAGTTCGGTGGCAAGTACTTCTGTCACGACGTTCGCGTCATCCGCCTGCCGCGACACGGTGCGAGTTGCCCAGTGGCAATGGCGGTGTCGTGCAGCGCCGATCGTCAGGCACTCGGCAAGATCACCCGCGATGGCGTGTTCCTCGAGCAACTCGAAACCGACCCGGCACGCTTCCTCCCGGATGTCACCCACGATGATCTCAGCGACCACGTGGTGCAGATCGACCTCAATCGTCCGATGGCCGAGATCCGCAAGGAGTTGTCGAAGTACCCGGTGAAAACTCGTGTGATGCTCACCGGCCCGATGGTGGTGGCGCGCGACATCGCGCATGCCAAATTGAAGGAACGCCTTGAGACATCGGGATCGCTCCCCGACTACTTCAAGGATCACTGCGTGTATTACGCCGGCCCGGCAAAGACGCCAGAGGGTTATGCATCCGGCGCGTTCGGACCCACCACGGCGGGACGCATGGATTCTTACGTTGCAGAGTTCCAGAAAGCCGGTGGCAGTTACGTGATGCTCGCCAAGGGCAATCGTTCACGTCAAGTCACCGAGGCATGCAAGGAGTTTGGTGGCTTCTACCTCGGTTCGATCGGTGGACCCGCCGCACGTCTGGCACAGGATTGCATCACCAAGGTGGAGGTGCTCGAATACTCCGACCTCGGAATGGAAGCCGTGTGGAAGATCGAGGTACGTGACTTCCCCGCGTTCATCGTGATCGACGACAAGGGCAACGATTTCTTCGACATGGTCGATGCGACGCGCGCGACGCCGGTCAACCTCCGCTCGTAGGTCGCGTCGCCGCCCCGGTGCGGTGACGCGCGCACAGGGCGAATACTCCCCACTCGAATTGGAACGCATCACGTGCTCGCTCTCGGTATGGCGAGGTGAAGCCGGTCGGTGTCAGTGGTGCAACATTCGCATCGAGGTGGCGAGACGGCGCACGTGGTGCGGCAATGCCTGTGCCCGCGCGTACCAGCGCAACCACATTTGGCGATTCGCGCGATCGGCGGCAAAGCGTCGCGCCAAGTACTTCTGCGAACGACCGGACTGCACCGCCGAGCGACGTGACTGCGAGGTGAACCATCGCACCGCCCGCGAGGGTGCCGGCTATGGCCCTGGCTGTCATCATCATCTGGACCCCGACCAAAACGGCACGGGCGGACTCGAGGTGCTGTGCAGGGTGCATCATCGCGAGATAACCACGGCCCAAGCCAAGGCTCGTGCGGCGCGGCGCCGCGCCGCCAAAGAAGCGGCTACGGATTCGTCGACTGCGACCTGATTCCCGTATCGTCGCGGAACTTCGGATCGAGACACGACGGCTCCCGGTAGGGGGCGTAGTCGAGCGCACGGGCGATGGTTTGAGCAAGCACCGAACGCCCCATGTCGGAGAGATGGATCTTGTCCCTTCCGGTGATGCCCTTCACCTTGGCGACGCTCGCCCAATCGAGTACGTGAACGTGGTCGTACCGGTTGGCCACGCTTCTGATCGTGGCGTTCACCGTTTTTTGCGCGTCGCGAAACACTCCCGTGGTGAGCACGACGGTTTCGACGCCCTCGGTGATGTCGAACATCTGCTCGAATTCCCGCCGAACCGACGATTCGTTGCCCTCGTAGTTGGTTCCGAGGTAGATGACCACCACGTCCCACACGGCATCGATTCGGGCCCTCAACACGCGGGTGCCGAACTCGGCGAAACGTCCGGGCTCGGCCTCCACCGCAACCTGCCAACCCAGCGGGTCGAGCGTTTCGCACATCTCGTTTCCGTACCGTCGTGCCGTCGACGCCAAGATGGAGTCACCCACCAACAACACACGGTTCCCAGTCACGCGACCGCCCACCGGGCCACCTTCGGGTAATGGCAGTTGCAACTCCACGCCATCGGGCAGGGTGACCGGAGCCCAGAAGTCGTATCCGGGTAAGCGACCCACACCTTCCAGCACTCCCGACTCGCTCGTGGTGGTTATCTCGCCACACGCAGTCAACGACGCAAGAAGCGCAAGCGACGCCGCGAGTCGGGTCACGTGTCGGGCCACGACTCCGGTCATGCGATCCACGCCACGCATGCGATCCACGCTGGGCGTCCGCGAACTTGCGTCGGCACGATCGTGGAAGCGGTTCATGTCGGCTGTAGATCTTCGAAACGATCGACGTTTCGCATCTCCTTGAACTTGAACCACCATACGCCCACGATTCCGAGGGTGAGCACACCGCCACCAACCACCGTCGCCGGAACGCCGACGGCCTGTGCTGCCACCCCCGACTCGAACGCGCCGAGTTCGTTCGTGGCACCGATGAACACGTTTTCCACCGCGGAAACCCGACCACGTTTGTCGTCGGGTGTCACCAGCGGAACGATGGAACCACGCACGAACACGCTCACCATGTCGGCGCCGTGCAGAACCATGACGGCGAAGAATGCAATCCAGTAATTGCGGGTCAGTCCGAGCACGATCGTACCGATGCCGAAAACTGCAACGGCCACCAGCAACCAGCGACCCACGTAGCGACGAAGCGGTCGAACCGCCAAGAGCAGCGCAACTGCACCCGCACCGATTCCAGCGGAGGCTCGCAGCCATCCGTAGGCGATGTTGCCCACTCCAAGACGCTCTTCGGCGATCACCGGCAACAACGCGACCGCGCCACCGAACAACACTGCGAACAGATCGAGCGAAATCGCCGCAAAGAGGATCGGTGTACGACGGATGTAGCGGAGGCCCTCCACCGCCGAACGAAGGGTTGGGCGCTCGACACCTGCGTCGCCGTGCTGCGTTGCCGGCACACGAACACCGGAGAACAACAGGATCGCGGTGGTGATCAAGGCCGATCCAACGCCGTAGGCAACCACGGGCGACGCCGAGTACAAGAACCCGGACATTGCTGGTCCGACGATTCCCGCCGACGTCCACACGGTGGAGTACAAGGCAATCATTTGTGGCAAGCGACCTTCGGGCGCGATCGATGCAGCGATGGGACGCATGCTCGGGGCCAGGAATGCACGCGACGCCCCGTAAAGAATTGCAATGAGGAAGATCGGTGCCACACCGGTCGGCTTCGTCGATGCGTACCACATCAGCAACAGCGCGGAAGCCAACTCGCCGCACATGGCGATTTGGGAAACGCGCTTTCGATTGAACCGGTCGGCAACGGTGCCGGTGACGAACACCAGGAGTGCAATGGGGAGGAACTCCGCCAAGCCGAGGAACCCAAGATCCAACTCGCGCCGCGTTATGTCGTACACCTGCTTGGCCAACGTGGTTACCTGAAGGGAGAGCCCGACGTAGAGCAGCACGTTCGCGCCGATGTAAGCGCCCACCGACGGGGCCCGCAGTACCTCCAGCACCGACGCTCGCCCCGATGAATGTTGCGGCGTCACGGTCTCATTAGGTTAGTGAGCCGTGACCTTGTCGTCGTTCGCTCGCGAGACGCGATTCATGTCCGCCATCGACCAAGCGACGCTCGTGCGCGACAAGAAGGTGTCACCGGCGGAGTTGTTGGAAGCGGCAATCGAGCGGTACAACGAGTACAACCCACACATCAACGCGGTGAACATCGTGTGGCTGGAACATGCGCGCGAACTCGCAAAAAGAGCCGGCAGCCAGGCATCTCGTGCCCCGTTCCACGGAGTTCCGACGTTGTTCAAGGACCTCCACACGTTGTACGCGGGACAACCGATTACCAACGGCAACAAGGCGTTGAAGCAGGCGAACTACGTCGCCACGCAGAACACCGTGATGGTCGATCGGTACCTCAACGCAGGCTTCGTGCCGTTCGGCCGTACGAACAGTTGCGAGTGGGGCAGTTTGCCGGTGACCGAACCCGAGGCGTGGGGGCCAACGCGAAATCCCCACGACCTGTCACGCACCTGTGGTGGTTCGAGCGGAGGTTCCGGGGCAGCGGTCGCCGCCGGAATCGTGCCGTTGGCCCACGCCAGTGATGGTGGTGGGAGCATTCGAATTCCCGCCTCGTGCAACGGCCTCGTCGGATTGAAAACGAGTCGTGGTCGGATCTCGGTGGGGCCACTACGGGACGAGTTCGGCTTCGGTGTCGAGTTGTGCGTGTCGCACACGGTTGCCGATACCGCAGCGCTGTTGGACGCCGTGCATGGCGCCGATGTCGGTGATGGTGTCGTTGCGCCGTTGCCTGCGCGAACCTTCAGCAGCGAGGTTGGCGCGCACGTTTCGCCGCTACGCATCGGCTTGCTCGACCACGATCCGCTCGGTGCACACGTGGATGTGGAGTGTCGCGATGCTGCTCGAGCCACGGCAAAGTTGTTGGAGTCACTCGGACACCACGTTGAAGAGTCGTACCCGTCGGCGATGGGCGATGCGACGTTTCCGCCCCGATTCGGTGCGATGTGGGCAACCAATCAAGCGGTGTCCCGCGATGCACTTGCCGGCATGTTGAACCGACCCGTCACACGTGACGACATCGAGGCCGTCAATTGGGCACAGGCGGAGTATGCATCGAAGGCTTCCGCTCTGGACTACGCAAAGGCGATGAACGCTGCGGCCACGTTCCGTCGTGCGCTCGCCCAGTGGTGGCACGACGGGTTCGATCTGTTGCTCACCCCCACGCTTGCCCGCCTCCCCTTCCCGATCGGCTCGTTCACCAACGACCCCGGCGACCCGCTGAAACCGTCACGACTCGCCAGCGAGTGGGTTCGCTTCACCGCTCAGTTCAACATGTCGGGTCAGCCGGCAATCAGCCTCCCCTTGGCGCGCACGCCGGCCGGCCTGCCCATCGGTGTGCAGCTGGTGGCTGCCTACGGTCGCGAAGACCTGCTCCTGCGAGTGGCGTCGCAACTCGAGACGGCATCGCCGTGGAAGAGCTTCACACCGACCGCGGTCGGCTGACCATACGATTCGCGTCGGGCCACGCCTGCACACCTCCGACTCCTCGCGCCCACGGAGTCGCCAGTAACCTCGGCGTATGCGCGTACGAGTGGATGCCGATTCCTGCCAGGGCCAGCAGATGTGTTCGATTGCTGCTCCGGAAATCTTCGGTAGCGACGAACTCGGTCACGCAACCGTATTGATCGAGGGAGACGTTCCCGTGGAACTGCAGGCCAAGGCACGTCGTGCCCAGGCCAACTGTCCGGAAGACGCCATCATCATCGAGGAGTAACCATGACAACGTTGGAAGAGAACTCCGGTCCCGTCAACGACCCGACCACCGACTACAACATCTTCGATCCCGAATTCGTGCGCGACCCGTATCCCACGATGACCGAGATTCGCGAGTCCGGATGCCCCATCGCCCACAGCAATCGCTGGGGTGGCTCGTGGTTCCCGACTCGCTACGAGGACGTGGTGGCGATCGCCCAGGAACACGAGATCTTCACCTCGCGCGACATCATCGTGGTGCCCCGCTCCGCCGCGCAAGCCGAGGGTCCGTATGCGGGCGTCGCTGCGCCACCCATCACCAGCGACCCACCCGACCACCACTGGCATCGTCGCTTGATCCTTCCGATCTTTTCACCCCAGTCGGTGGCGAAGTACGAGCAGGGCACCCGTGATCTCTGCAACAAACTCATCGACGGCTTCATCGCAAAAGGTGAGGCCGATGCAGGTACCGACTACGCCCAACAAATCCCCGTGCGCGTCATCGCCACCATGCTCGGTGTCCCCACCGAAATGGCGGACGAGTTCACCGGGTGGGTGCGCGGTGTGCTCGAAGTTGGCCTCACCGATCCCAAGGTGCGCCTCGAGAGTCGGCTCAAGATCCTGAATTTCTTCCGCCAACAGTTGGATGACCGACGTGCCAATCCACGCGAGGACGACCTCATCACGGACCTGCTCAACTCGGGCGACAAGTACCCGGTCACGGATCAGTACGTGCTTGGTGTCTGCAATCTCATGCTGGTTGCCGGTATCGACACCACGTGGAGTGCCATCGGATCATCGCTCTGGCACATGGCGCAACATCCGGAACATCGCAAACAGTTGCGCGACAACCCAGAACTGTGGCCGACCGCCATCGAGGAGTTGCTCCGTGCCTATTCGCCGGTCACCATGGCCCGAATCGTGGACCGCGACACCGAATTCCAGGGATGTCCGATGAAGGCCGGTGACCGCATCTTGATGTCGTTCCCCGCCGCCAACCGGGACCCCCGACAGTTTGAGCAGCCCAACGAGGTGATCCTGGACCGCGAGCACAACCGCCATGTGGCGTTCGGTTCCGGCATCCACCGATGTGCAGGTTCCAACCTTGCCCGATTGGAACTGCGCGTGGCACTGCAGGTCTGGCTGGAGCGCATTCCCGAGTTCTCCCTCGTCGACCCCGCCACGGTGACCTGGGCTGGCGGACAGGTGCACGGTCCGCGCGTGTGTCGCGTGCGCTTCTAGGGCCCTTTCGCCCCGTACCGGCATCACCCGACCATCCACCACCCGTGTAATAGGGTGGGCGTCTATGAAGAAAAACGAACTAATCAACGCAGTAGCAATCCACGCAGACGTCGAGAGGAAAGTGGCGAAAGCCGTCATCGAGGGAACCGTCGATGTCATCCTGGCCAATGTGGCCAAGGGTGAGATCGTCAACATCTCGGGCTTCGCCAAGTTCTTCAAGAAGAAGCGCCCAGCACGTATCGGTCGCAACCCGGCAACGGGTGAGCAGATCCAGATCAAGGCGAAGACCGTCGCCAAGATCACCGCGCTGAAGGGCTTCAAGGACATCGCGCTTGGCGTTGCACCTGCTCCAAAACTCAACTCAGCGCGCAAGGCTTCGGCCCCAGCGAAGAAACCCGCAAAGAAGAAGCGCTAAACCCGCTCTTTCTTCGTCGCCGACGGGTCGTTCGCGAGCAATCGCAGCGTCCCGTCGGCGCGAGGGTACTTCTGTGGCCCTCGTTCCTCCCACCGAGTGGAGCATCGACTCCTCGGTCCGCTACCTCAACCACGGTTCGTTCGGCGCCGTCCCCCGAGAGGTGACCGCTGCACAGCTCTCCATTCGCGAGGAGATGGAACGCAATCCGAACTTGTTCTTTCGCTCGCAACTCCCTTCGTTGGTGCGACGAGCTCGCGACCGATGCGCCCGCGAACTCGGCACGGTGGAAGAACGGCTCGCGTTCGTACCCAACGCGTCGCAAGGTGTGATTACCGCGGCCGCAGCTGTGGTGCGTCGCGGTTCACGAATGGTGACGATGGCATCGAACTACGGGGGCGTCGTGCTCGGCTTGCGCGCACTCGCGGCACGAGCCGACGCTGAATTGCGTGAGATTGCGGCTACGCCGCCCGCGACCGCCACGCCGCAGTCGTGCGTCAGCGATGTGGTCGATCAGCTCCGCGATGCCGACGTGCTTGTGCTCGACCACATCGTCGCCACCAGCGCACAATTGAATCCCGTGGCCGATATCGCGCGGGCAGTGCGAGCGCTACGACCCGAGTGTTTCATCGTCGTCGATGCGGCACATGCGGCCGGGCAGGTGCATCCGCCGATTCCCGACGGCGTCGACGCGTGGGTGAGCAACTTCCACAAGTGGGTTGCAGCCCCCCGACCATCGGCGGCGCTGGTGGCGATATCCGATCGAGCCGCCGGGGTGCTCGAGCCTCTCGCCGGAAGCTGGAACTCCGAGTTGGGGTTCCCGTCGTCGTTCGACACGCAGGGCACGTCGGATTTGTCGGCCTATCTCGCCACCCCGGCAGCCTTCGACTTTCTTGCGCGATGGCCACGCGAGCAACGCGATCGGCATTGTCGCGAGACGGTGGGTGCTGCGGCCGACATGCTCGCCGCGGCGTGGGATGTGCGATTGCCAACCCACCAGCAACTGCGGTCGCCGTACATGCGCTTCGTGCCGTTTCCCGGCGAACGATGCCTCACGACCGAACAAGAGCAGGCCGTAGTGATTGCTGCACGGCAACTGGTTGGGGCCGAGATTGCGGTGACGAGCCCGGGCGGCATCAGCGGGGTGCGACTCTCGGCGTTCTTGTACAACGACGTCACCGACTACGAATGCTTGCGCGACGTACCGTCGCTGCTGCCGCGCTGACCGCCGAGCCTGCTACCGCGCTGACCGCGCCGACATTCGACGTTGGCACTCCCAACGGGATTTGAACCCGTGCCGCAGCCTTGAGAGGGCTGTGTCCTAGGCCGCTAGACGATGGGAGCCTGAACGGGTCACCACGCTATCGCTGTGGTTGGGGAGCAAGGAATCGAACCCTGAATAACAGATCCAGAATCTGCTGTGTTGCCAGTTACACCACTCCCCAGAGTGTTGCGTGGTTCATTGTAGCCACGACTCCAGTTGACGAAACCCCGTGATGCGGCCCACCATGATGCCGAGTGCTTCACGAACGTTGCGCCGCAACGCTCCAAGACCACTCACCACACCGTCTCTCGTGGCTGATACCTCGACGTCCAAGCCCAACTCGCCGGACACCAACTGTGCACGCTTGAGGTGGTAGGGATCACTCACCAACACCAGTCGCTTCCACTGATTGAGGCGAGCGGTATCTCGTACCGCCTCGAGCGACTGGTACGTCGATGCCCCGAGTGACTCGATGAAGATTGCAGTCGGCGGTACTCCCTGCGAAACGAGGTAATCACGACTCGCCTCTGCTTCGGTGAAGCGGTCGCCGAGCTGCTTGCCGCCGGTCACCACGACCACCGGCGCAACCGGCACGCTCCAGAGCGCCACCACGTGGTCCAGTCGCGCCCGAAGTTGGGGCGAGGGTCGCCCGTCGTACTGGGCCGCACCGAGCACCACGATCGCATCCACGGTGCGTTGCATGCGAACGAACGATTCGTTCCGCCCGGTATCCCACACCTGCGCGAGCGACACCAGGAAGTACAAGATCAACGAGGTTGCCGTTACCAGCGACACCACCACCGCGCGACGTGGCACGTCCGACGGCACGTCGTCAACCTGCGCGTGTGAGTGCGGCATCCACGCGACGCAGGGTCTCGTCGCGACCCAGCACCTCGAGTGACTCGAACAACGGTGGGCCGACACTGCGTCCGGTGGTTGCCACGCGAAGCGGCGCCTGCAGTTTGCCGAGTTTCACTCCGTGTTCGACACCAACCGCCTCAACGACGGCCTTCAGCGCGTCAGAGCCCCACTCACCAACCGAGATGCGATCGCGAATCGCCCGCAACGCGGGTACCGCCCACTGCGCCGCGAACGCCTTGTCGAACGCCACGGAGTCGATCGGCGCGTCGGGCAGGAACAGGAAGTCGACCATCGCGGGCACCTCCGACAGCAACGCCACACGGGTCTGCACGTGCGGGGCGATCCGCAGGAACACGGAACGATCGAATCGCTCTGCCGGCCATGGTGCAGAGGGCGGGTCGCCGACGGCCGCAACCGCGGTGCGAACACCCGTCAACCAGGGATCGCACGCAGCGACGAACTGATCGATGCTCAATTTGCGAATGTAGTCGCCGTTGAAGGAATTCAACTTCTTGATGTCGAAGAACGCCGACGAGTGGTTGACCGCCGACAACTTGAACTCGCGAACGATGGTGGCGAAGTCGACGATTTCCACGTCTCCGGGAGGTGCCCAGCCCAGTGTCATGAGGTAGTTCACCATGGCTTCCGGCAGCACGCCCTCATCGCGATACTGCTCGAGCGCCACTTTGTCGCGCCGCTTGGAGAGCTTCTTTCGCTGTTCGTTCACCAAGACGGGTACGTGCGCCCATACGGGCACGCGACCGGCGAGAGCCTCCCAGAGCATCTGTTGCTTGGGTGTATTGGGAAGGTGTTCCTCGGCGCGCACCACGTGGGTGATGTTCATCGTGAGATCGTCCACCACGTTGGCGAGGTTGAAGATTGGTGAACCGTTGCCACGCAGCAGCACGAAATCCTCGAGCGTTGCATTGTCGAACTCCACCCGACCGCGCACTTCGTCGTGCACCACCGTGACACCTTCCGGAACCCGAAAACGCAGAACACGGCCCGGTCCTGCCTCCAGGTTCCGGTCGCGGGAGAAGCCGTCGTACCCCGGTTTGCCGGATGCCTTGGCGCGCTCTTGAATCTGCTCCGAGGTGAGGTCGCAGTAGTAGGCACGTCCCGATTCGAACAGCCTGTGCGCCGCCGCCACGTGGGCAGCAGCATTCGCCGACTGGAAGTACGGACCTTCAAAGTGCGGATCATTACCATTGATGCCGATCCATGCGAGGGCATCGATGATGCCCTGGGTCCACTGCGGTTCGTTGCGTGATTCATCGGTGTCCTCGATGCGCAACACGAATACTCCGTTGGTCTGCAGCGCCAGAATCCAGTTGTACAGTGCCGTGCGAGCACCACCCACATGGAAAAAACCGGTCGGTGACGGTGCGAATCGGTAGCGGGGAGTGCCATTCACCACGTTCGACACGACGTGTGACACTAACTGCCGCAACTAGGTTGGAGGCGTGACTGCATCGCCACGCGCCGAACACGACGATCATCCAGACCACCGCGCACTTGCCGGCGGAAGCGTTCGCGCCGGCGTGTTCGGTGTCAGTGATGGTCTCGTCACGAACGTGTCGCTCATCATCGGGTTTGCAGCAAGCGGTGTCGACGCCAGTTACGTGCGACTCGCCGGCATCGCCTCGGCCGTGGCGGGAGCCGTCAGTATGGCGGCCGGTGAGTGGGTGTCGATCACCTCTCAAAACGATCTGGTGCGACGGGAGATTGCCCTCGAACTACGCGAATTGAAGCGCAATGCCAGTGCCGAAACCTCCGAACTCGCGGGCATGTACCGGTCCCACGGCATGTCCCCGAAGCAGGCCGAGGCCGCGGCTGCCGAGGTGATGCAAGACCCCGAGCGTGCAGTGATGGTTCATGCACGGGAGGAATTCGGACTCGATCCCGCCCAATTGCCGAATCCGATTCGAGTTGCCGTCGTTTCCATCTTCACCTTCCTGCTCGGCGCGATGTTGCCTGTGATTCCATGGATTGCGGGCTCTGGCGACTCGGCGCGGTGGTTCTCGATCGTCATCGGTGTGGTTGCCGCAGGCATCCTCGGCGCAGTGATTGCCCAGCAGTCGGAGCGACCCTGGTGGACCGGAACCACTCGACAGGTGGCCATCACCGTCCTGGCCGTCGTGGTTACCTACGCAATCGGCAGCCTCGTTGGTGTGAACATCTCGTGACCTCGCAACCCAACGTGTTGGGCGAACCAATCGAACCCTGCAGCCTCGATCCGATGACTGGTTGGTACCGCAACGGTTGCTGCGAAACCGGCGGCGACGACACCGGCGTGCACACGGTGTGCGCCATCATGACCGACGAGTTCCTCGCCTTCTCCAAATCGATGGGCAACGACTTGTCCACGCCGATGCCGCAGTACGGGTTCCCCGGGCTCAAAGCCGGTGATCAGTGGTGTTTGTGCGCATCTCGATGGCAGGAAGCCTTCGAGGCCGGCAAGGCGCCGCGCGTACGACTTCGCTCGACGCATGCCCACACGCTGGAGTTCGTGCGGCTCGACGACCTGAAACGGTTCGCGGTCGACTGACACTTGGCAACGCAGATTGCCCGACGACCGACGCTTGCAGCGCGACTAGTGCTGGGCCCCGGTGAGGGCTCGCCAGGAATTCGGCATCGCCTTTCGAACCGCATCCGGGGTCATGATGATGGTCGATTGTGGCACCATGTCCACGATCGTGCGTGCCTCCACGTAGTGGTGCACCACGTTGGCGACACCAGCGAACAATCGCGTGCGCGCTGACACCAAATCCGCCGGAGGCGTGTCGAGGAAGTACCCCCACATCGTGAGCGCAATGTCGAGATCATGCACGACCGGTGCGCGCCCGAAGTGCGATGCGCGACGCAGTGCGATACCGATGCAGCCCTGGATCGCGTCGTCGATGCTCTCTCCCGTGGTCACCTTGATGCGCGAACGCATACGTTCGGCCAGGACGAACACGTACCCCTGATCCGGCCCCGGGTGGCCGAGGCGCTCGGCTCGCGGCTGACGACCGGTAATCGACGCCTTGCGAGTGTTGCTCCATGCGCCCGGAACGAAGTCAGGCGAGGCGTAGGCGCGGGGTCGATCGGTGGGGTCGATGGGTGTGTGTTTCGGGGCGGCCACGGCGAACGACGCTAGTCATCTCACGCAGACAGCAGCGCAATGAGCGCACGAGGATCCGGTGCCCAGACATCGGCGCCCAAACCTTTGGCGGTTTCCTCTGATTCCACGCCGGAACCGCCGAGAAACACCGCCACCCCTTCGGGAAGCACCTTTCGCAGTTCGCGAATCACCTCGCCTGCCGCCGGTAGGGAGTCGCTGAGCGTTACGCCGATGCACACCGCCTTCAACCGATCGACACCGACCGCCGCCGTGGCGAACGACGCCGCCGGCACGTTCGTGCCGATATCGGAAACGTTCCAACCCTTGCTCCGCAGCAGGTCGGCGACCATGGTGATGGCCAACCCGTGATGCTCGCCGCTCGGACCGCCGATCACCACCGTGCCGCGCGACGGACCACGATGCGCAAAGCGGGTACTCACCCGCGCGAGCAAGCGACCGACGATCACACTGGCACGGTGCTCCTCGTGGATGTGCAGTTTTCCTCGAGCCCATCGCTCCCCGATCGACACCATCGAAGGGGATACCACGTCGAGATACAAACTGAACAAATCGTGACCACTCGCGAGCGCATCGTCGAGCAATTTTGCGGCCCCCGCTTCATCACCCTCCAGGAGACGCTGTTCGAGTCGTGCCGCCCAATCGGCCGCGGGTCGTGCACCACGCTTGACGGGCTTCTTCTTGGCCTCTATGAACCGATCGAGGTCCGACACGAGAACGTGCCAGGTGCCGTCACGGCGCTCTGCCGGCAACTGCCCGAGACGAACGTAGCGGTACACCGTCATGTAGTGAACGCCCAAACGTTTGGCTGCCTGATCCAACGAAACGGTTGCTTCGACGACCCTCGGCACACCGCCACGCTACGACTGGTTGCCGTGCACGTTCATAACCCTGCACGGCGCTACGCGGTTGGAAGTGACGGCTCCATTCCCGGCTTCCAATACTGATACAAGTCAACGAGGATTGGCGTGAGTTGGTCGGCGTCGGCGCCCGGCACCAGGTCGACTGTCACCACGCTGGAATACACGTGTACGCGTTGCACGAGACCCGTGGCAAACAACCGCTGCGCAAGGACTCCGCCGAACGTCTCGGTTCGCTGCGGACTCTGGTCGTAGGACTCATGACCCTGGCCGGTCAGCGATCGATTCAACTCGAATCGAACGCGCCCCGGCTCGGCGGAACGCTTGAGTGTCACGGCAACAGGCTGACCCATGCGAACGAACGCTAGTTGCTGGTGGCAACGGACGCCGAACGTACGTATCTGTTGCTCGGCTTGCAGGCCCACATCGGACACCAACTACGGTGAGCATCGTGGAACTGAACGAATTCACGCAAAAAGCCACGGCCTTCCTCGATGCCACCTTGCAACGCAAGGAGCCGGCCAAGAAATTCGTCTGGGGTGAGGGCTCGGACAACGTGTCGATGTTCGAAGAGAAGTCGCGCGAAGCGGAACAGGAAATGGTGACGACCGCCAAAGAGTGGCGCACCAAGAAGTTCGATGCCGGCTTCGGCTGGATCACCGGACCAAAGGAGTACGGCGGCGCCGGCCTAACCGCCGAGCATGAACGCGCGTATGCCGCAGTGGAAGCCAACTACAAGGTGCCGAACCAGAGCATTTTTACCATCGGTCTCGGCATGGTGGCCCCGACGATCCTGGCCCACGGTTCACCGGAGGCAAAGGAAAAGTTCCTGCGCGCCATGTGGCGAGCAGACATCGTCGGCTGTCAGTTGTTCAGCGAACCCGGCGCGGGTAGCGACCTGGCGTCGCTGCAAACCAAGGCCGAACGGGATGGTGACGAGTGGGTCATCACCGGCCAAAAGGTGTGGACCTCCGGCGCGCACTACAGCGACATCGGCGAAATCATCTGCCGCACCGACCCGTCGCTTCCCAAACACAAGGGTCTCACCGGATTCCTCGTCGACATGAAGGCACCGGGAGTGGAGATTCGCCCGCTTCGGCAAATGACCGGTGGAGCAAGCTTCAACGAGGTGTTCTTCAACGAGGTTCGGGTGCCCGACTGGTACCGACTCGGTGACGTGAACAACGGCTGGGGTGTGGCCCTCACCACGCTGATGAACGAACGCGCCGCAATCGGCGCCGGCTCGGGTGGCGGCGAGGTGTCGATGATGACCCGAATCACCCAGATGGTGCGCCACTACGGATTGGAGAACGATGCGTTGGTGCGCGACATGGTGGCCAACTTGTACATCAACTATCGCGTTGCCAACTTCAACAACAAGCGGGCGATGGACAAGATGAAGGCCGGCCAAACCCCCGGACCAGAGATGTCGATTTCCAAGATGGCACTCGTCAACAACCAGCAGTTGCTCAACGAGTTTCTCTGCCACGTGCTCGGCGCCAAGTTGCAAGCCGACACCGGCGAGTGGGGCACCTATGCGTGGCACCAGTTGGTCGTTGGCGCTCCGGGAATGCGCATCGCCGGAGGATCCGACGAAGTGATGCGCAACATCGTTGGCGAGCGAGTGCTCGGATTGCCCAAGGAACCCGGCATCGATTCCAAATCGGCGTTCCGCGACTTGAAGGTCGGCACACAAAAGGGCTGAGCGCGACTAGCGCAAACCGAGGTTCTCCATGAATGCCCAGCTGGTGCGGTGCAGCGGCGACACGCCGTGGTCGCGCAATCCTGCACGATGCTTCGGGCACGGATAGCCCTTGTTGGTGGCAAACGACCAATGCGGATGCGCTTCGGCGGCAGCACGCATCACGCGATCACGCGACACCTTGGCCAGCACACTTGCTGCCGCAACCGAGAGCGATGCGGCATCCGCCTTCACCTTCATCATCACGTGGGGAACGTTCGGCGATACGAAATTCCAGCGTCCATCGACGATCGCGCTGTCGGGTCGAACGTCGCGTTGCGCCAACTCCTCGAACGCGCGCGAGGTAGCCAGCCGCTGTGCCGCACTCATCCCGAGTTCGTCACACTCGCCGTTGGTCGCGCTCCCGAGGGCCCACGCAGCACATTGGTTTGCCACCGCAGCAAAGAGGTGCTCGCGCTTCTTCTCGCTGACCGACTTGGAGTCGCGTGCAACGAAGTCCGCTTCTGCAATGTCGGGCGATAACACCGCCACACACACCACCAATGGTCCGGCCCAGGAACCCTTGCCCACTTCGTCCACGCCACACACCACACCGGAGAGCGAGCGCTCGATCTCGAGCGAGGGTCGCTGCCGGAGCCGAGTACCGCCGGCAGTCATGGTGCAACCCGCAGCAATGCTTCACCCTGCGCGGCACTCGAAGAGAATCCCGGATCGACCACCGGAGCACTCAGGTGAAGTCCGGGTGGGCCGTCCACCTCCCACAGCAGCGCGGCATTTTCGCCGTGCCAGCGCAACGCCAGGGACAATCGGTGATCCGGTGTTGCCACCACGCCGTGGGCTTCCACGTTCGCACCTCGCCATGCGACGGGGATTCCGGTTGGCAGCACCCGAGCACTCGTGGGTGTGGCAACCCCGACGAATCGATGCTCGATTGCGGCAATCCGAAGCGCAACTCCAGCCTCCGAATCCACGGAGCCATCGCCACCCTCCGGATCCATGGTGCCCACGCCACGTTGCTGCCACAACCGCACCACGTCTTCCGTCGCCGTTGGTTCGACGGCGGAGGACAACGTTCGGGCTGCCATCACCATGGCTCGCGGCGTCCACGCAGAACGCCCTGGGGACCTCATCGAGCGCCGTACCGCGTCGGCGAGCTGCGAGGTCCACTCCTGCGCACGGTCGCCCATCCGAACGCGTTCGGCAATGGTCATGATGCCCAAAATCGGGTCGGTATCCAGAATGGCATCGATTTCGGGGGCGGTCATGAGCGCGAGTTCGCATCGCGCAGCCACCAGCGACGACGCGTCGGGCACCACTCGGCTGGCACGGTCGCTCGCGAGCATCCAACCGCGCACCACCTGATCGTGTGACGGCAGTTGCGACGCGTCGATCGGCGCGGCACTGCGAAACCGGGGCAACACCAACGGCCACGCGAACGTGATGCGAGCACGATGCGACAACGGATACGCCATCACGCCGTTGGGTGTATCCACGCCGTGTACATGACTCGCACCTGCGGCCGCGGTGGTCGAGAGATGGCGAGTCGGCACGGCCACCGCCACCGGTTCGGGCGACTCGTTGGATACCTGCATAACCAGACGACCCCCGTGGTCGGCCACCACGAACATTCGTTGCACCACATCGCCGCCCGGAACCGCCACCTTGGTTTGCACCACGGGTGTGCCGTCGATGCGTTGCTGACGAACACTGGGCGACGTTCGCGGATCGTGCCACGTATCGCTCGCCGCCAACCACCACCCGCACGTCGCACCGCGCCATCCGTCCGGGTGGGCTACTCCATACGGGTCCACGACGGCGCTTCCCGCACCATGCAGCCCGATGCGTATCCCCCGTTGCACCCCGTTCATTCGTTCCGAGGCAAACTACTCGCGCTCGGCCTTGCGCGAGCGCGTCATCAACCGCATGAGACCATCTGCGGCGCTGAGGCGACCCTCGCACACGTCGGCAACGGCCTCGGAAATCGGCATCTCGACACCCACTTTGCGTGCGAGTGCAACGACCGTACCGGCACTCTTCACGCCCTCGGCAACCATGTGGTTCATCGAAGCGTTGATCTCGGCGATGGTCTCGCCCTTGCCGAGTCGCACACCAACCGTGGTGTTGCGGCTCTTCATCGACGAGCAGGTGGCGATGACGTCTCCCATGCCGGCAAGACCCGAAAATGTCCCCGGGTTGGCACCAAGTTGCGCCCCCAATCGACCCATCTCCACGAGTCCCCTCGTAATCAACGTTGCTCGCGAATTGTCACCAAAACCCATGCCGTGTGCCATTCCGGCGGCAATGGCAATCACGTTCTTGACCACACCGCCGATCTCACAGCCGATCACGTCGTCGTGGGTGTACACGCGAAACAACGGGCGGCTGAACACCTCCTGTAGGCGCTGTACCACCTTCACGTCTTTGCAGGCGACGACGCTCGCCGCCGGCTGCCCGGCCGCGATCTCGCTTGCCAGATTCGGTCCCGACAAGACCGCCACTTCGTGGTTCGGTGCGAGGTCCACCAACACCTCACTCATGCGACGCCCCGTGCCACGCTCCAGACCCTTGGTCAAACTCAAGAGAACGGCGTTCGGTTCGAGGTGCAGCGTCAACGAGCGCACCGCGTCACGAAAACCCGACGATGGAACCGCCATCACCACCAACGATGCGTCGGTCACCGCATCCACCACGTCGCCCGTCACCTGGAGTTCGTCGTGCACACGATGGTCGGGGAGATAGCGAGAGTTCACACGCGTGCTCCGCAATTCATCGACGAGTTCCTCTCGCCGAGCCCACAACACCGTGGGCGCGTTGTTGGCAACGAGTGACGCAACCGTCGTACCCCACGAGCCGGCGCCAATCACGGCGACTCGAGCAAAGGGCATACCCACGACCAAATCGTAGGCTCAACCCGATGAGCACAGCCCACGAGGCGGTCCTTTGAGCACCCCTCACGACGTCGCCGTGGTGATTCCCATCAAGTCGTTCTCGCTCGCCAAGACACGTCTCGCCGCATCACTTTCACCCGAATCGCGCAACCGGCTGGCACGCCAGTGTGCCGACGCCGTGGTGAGGGCGGCATCACCCCTTGCGGTGTACGTGGTCTGCTCCGACGACGAGGTTGCGTCGTGGGCACGAGCCCATGGCGCCTCGGTGGTAACCCCGACCGTGACCGGACTGAACGAGGCTGCCGTGGCGGGCCGCGAGGCCGCGCGGGTTGCGGGCCACGAGCGAGTCATGGTGGTGCACAGCGACCTCCCCAACGCAAAGGATTTGGCGACCCTATGTACGGTCCGTGCGGACGTGGTGGTGGTACCCGACCGGCACGGTAACGGCACCAACGTGCTCCTGGTGCCGTGCTCGGGCGGATTCGGATTTCATTATGGCCCAGGGTCGTGTGCAGCACACATCGCAGAGGCAACCCGACTCGGGCTCACCACCCAAACGGTCCACCGTGACGATCTGGCGCTCGACCTCGACACCCCCGCCGACCTCCACGCCGCCGGACTCGGTGGGTCACACCCAGCCACGTAGAGACGGCTGACTGTTGGCCGACGGTGGGCTGAATGTCGGCCGACGAGCCGTTCACTCGCCCCCAAAAAGAACGAACCGGGAGGCTTTCGCCTCCCGGTCGTTACGTACTCCGAACCGATTCACTTCACCTAACGGTGAGAGTGAGTTATTTCTTCTTCTTGGCGGCCTTCTTACGACGCTTTGGGGCAGCCTTCTTTGTTGCCTTCTTGGTTGCCTTCTTCTTCGTCGCCTTCTTTGCGGCCTTGCGCTTCTTTGCCATGTTTGGCTCCTTTTATTGGTTGAGGTATTGCTTGGTTTGTATTACCGGTTTGGATTCAGTTCGGCCTTCAGCGTTGAGCTGGGGCTGAACTTCATCGCTGTAGAAGCGGCGATCTGAACCGGTTCCCCCGTTCGAGGGTTGCGGCCCGTACGCGCCTGGCGCTTCGACGTCGAGAACGAACCGAAGCCCGGCCACGACACTTTGTCGCCCTTCTTTGCAGACTCGACAACAAGGTCGACGAACGCCTGGATGACGCGATCAGCTTCCGCTGATGGAACATTGGCCTTCGCCGCTACTGCTGCGAGGAGGTCTGCTTTGGTCATTGCTATTCCTTGCTTTCTCGGAATCGGAGTTCCGTGACCATCAATCTGAGTGGATACGACGACAAAATGCAAGTACCAGCGTGCAACGAGTTGCGTCGGGGTGACGCGCGTCGCAAATTCTTTCGAAGCTCGATGCGTCGCTGCACGCGACCGTGAAGAAACCGAATTTTGTCGGATTTTGTGAATATCCACAAGGGCACTACCGTCCAGAAGTCGTGCTGCCTTGTTCCAGGTAGTCACAAAGTACCCATATTTACGAGCGAATCATGATGTTTTTGCACCTTGGGAGTGTTGGGCGACACACCGCGTTAACGGGCCGCTACCTATTTCGTCGGACAATTGCACATGGCATCACAACGGAATGCGGCAGGTCGAAGTGCGACGACGACCCACATCCGCCACCACCGTTCATGGTCGGCCAAAAAAATTTTCGGTATGAGACAAAAATTCATCAAAAAAGTGCAGAACAATCCACCACTCCATCGAGTGCAACGACCATGCTTGGACTGTTGTCCGCTGAACCGCTCCGCAAACTGTCTCCACTCGACGTCGACGTTGCCACCGAGCGAAGCGGTGTCGCCCTGTCGCTCGTGCCGCAACGCATCGTGCTGGACACGTCGGTGTTGATCGCCGATCCGATGTCGATGCATGCGTTTCCGGGATGTGCCGTGGTGATTCCGCTCACCGTGGTGGAGGAACTCGACAGCCTAAAGACACGAATGGACGACGTTGGGCGATCGGCGCGTACCGCACTGCGCAACGTCGAGGAATTGCGCCGTCTCGCTGGTGGTTCTCTCGCGGAGCCCACCCCGTTGTCCAACGACCCCGACTCCGGAACGTTGCACATCGAGGTGAACCACGTAGACCGCGATCGCCTCGAGCACCACGGGCTCGATCCGTCGGTTCCGGACAATCGCATCATCGGGGCCGCCCTCGGACAATCGAAGATTGCCCCGACGTGCATGGTGTCGAATGACGCCGCACTGCGAATCAAAGCTGCTCACCTCGGGCTCACCGCCAGCGAACACCACCCGATTGCACGGTCGGCGGCGGACCGTGCCATGGGTTGGGTGACGCTGGAGGCCGATACCGCCGCTGTGGATGGTCTCTATTCGCACGGCGTCACCGCGCTCGACGCGGTGGATGGGGCGGGGCATCTCTACAACAACAATTTCGCCGTGCTGCGTTGCGGATCTCAGAGTGCACTCGCCCGCGTACGCGACGGCGAAATGCGCCTCATCGACACCAACACCCCCGAGGCATGGGGATTGCGACCACGCAACAAGGAACAGCGCTTCGCACTCGAACTACTTCTCGACCCGTCAATCGCCGTGATTGCGCTCGACGGTCGCGCCGGTACGGGAAAGACGGTGATGGCGATCGCCGCCGGACTCGAACAGGTGGTGGAGCAGCGTCGCTACGAACGTCTTGCGGTGTATCGCCCACTGGTTCCCGTGGGACGTGCCGACGTTGGTTTCCTCCCCGGTGGCCTCGAAGAAAAACTGGATCCGTGGATGTCGGCCATTCACGACGCAATCATCGCGCTGACCCAGGAGCGCTCGAGCCGCGATGCTCGAAGCCTGATCGAGGATCTCTCCGATCGTGGACAGCTCACGTTGGAATCGGTCACGTTCTTGCGTGGCCGGTCCTTGCAGGGGCAATTCGTCGTGGTGGACGAGGCCCAAAATCTGGAGCCCACCACGTTGAAGACCATTCTCACGCGGATTGGGGAAGGCACCAAGGTGGTATTTACCGGTGACACCAGCCAGATCGATGCCCCGTACATGGGGGAAAGCAACAATGCCCTCGCCGTGCTGATCAACGCCTTTGCCGGACAGTCGCTGTTTGGCCACGTCACCCTGGCGGCATGCGAACGCTCGGAAGTGGCCAGCCTGGCCGCCGAGTTGCTCTAAACCGGGCCGGCCGCAAGCCCTCGCCGGCCGACAAACGTCACAACCTCGCCCAAAGATTCCACTTGACAGGCTGCGACCCGCTGTTTAGTGTTAAATACCGAGCACAGTCTCCCCTCGTCCGATCAGCCCCCTCCCAATCGATCGGACGAGGGTCTTGCTTCCAGCGTGGGAAGCAAGGAGACGGTGCGAGCCCCAACACCTACGAGGCACGAGATGACCACCTTCGACACACGCACCGAAACCCCTACCACGGCGGCTCCCGACGATTTCGATCTTCGGGGTCCCATCGGCGACATCGACTGGACGCAATTCGCCAATTGCAAAGGCAAGACGCACCTCTTCTTTGCGCCGAAGGCGGAGCGCCCGCAGGCGCGGGCTCGACGCGAAGCCAAGGCTCGATCGCTGTGCAACGGATGCATCGTCAACGCCACGTGCCGTGAGTTCGCACGGGTGAATCACGAGTACGGGTACTGGGGCGGCGAGAGCGAAGAGGAGCGTCACCTCGCTGGCTTTACCATCGCGGCTCCGGTCGGCCTGCGCAGCGCCAAGTACCGCAACCTTCGCAGCGAGGGCACCGAGCCGACTGGGGCGTCAGCGGAGCGCTGACTACCGGCTGGTCTCGCGCAGTGCGAGCAGCCGTTCGAACAGTTCCGGTCGCATCGAGATGAAGAGTCCGGTCGACTCTGCGCACAACGTGTCGCCCTGATGCACGGTGCCACGCGTGAAGATCTTTCGTCCCTCCACTCGTTCGCACCAGCCACGGAACACCAGCTCGCGCAAGATGGGTGTGGGTGACCGGTAATCGACCGTCAGATTGGCGGTCATGCCGGGCTGGCCGGATGCCGACTGGGCAACCCCCAGCACCTCGTCGAACGCACTTGCGATGAATCCACCGTGCACACAACCTGGTGCTCCCTCGTACGGAGCGGTGAAGGTGATGCGGCCTTCGACGATGGCGTTGGGACCATCCTGCAGCACGGTGACGGTCAATGGAACCGCGATGGGATTGATGGTGCCCAACACGGGGCTGCGAGCGAGAAAGTTCTTTCGGCGCTCGGCGAGCGCAGCCTCGTTCACACCCTCTGCCCCGGCATGACCCCGTGCAACGAGCGCGGCAACCCCGGCGCGAACCTGATCGCGCACCATGCGGATCTCTTCCACCGTGGCATCGGTGGAGATGATCTCGCCAATCATGGCGCGCACCTCGTTGGCCAGTTCTACCCGTGCGACATCCTGGTCCGAGAGGGGCTCGGTTTGTATATGGAAGCCACCGAAATGGTTCGTGGCGTCCCCGCCCGAATCTTGCGTCACTGCGATACCTCGATCAATACGGGGGCGTGATCACTGGGTTGCTCGCCCTTGCGGGCGTTGCGATCGATGACCGACCATGTGGTGCGCTTTGCGACACCATCGGTGACCAGCATCAAGTCGATTCGCATCCCCCACCCGCGGTGGAACGAGCCGTTGCGGTAGTCCCACCACGAGTAGATGCCGGGTTCGGGATGTTGCTCGCGCACGATGTCGCGCAAGCCCCACCTTGCCAGCGCCTCGAGCCGCTGACGTTCGGGGGCGCTCACGTGCGTGGAGCCCTCGAGCGCTTTTGCATCCCACACGTCGATGTCGGCTGGCGCAATGTTGTAGTCACCACCGACCACCAGGTTGCCCGAAGGCTTGGCGATGGCCGCCACATGCTCTGCCAATTGATCGAGCCAACGCAGTTTGTACTGGTAGTGCTCATGGTCGAGTGCGCGACCGTTCGGCACGTATACCGACACCACGGTGATGCCACCGCATTCGGCGGTGATGATTCGTGCCTCCGAGTCCGGTTCGCCCACCGCAAAATTGGCCCTGGGATTGGCGAGACCAACCTTGGAGAGCACCGCAACGCCGTTCCACTGTCCTTGTCCGAAGTGCGCGGACTCGTACCCCATCTCGGTGAAGGTGAGCGCGGGAAACGCCTTGTCGGTCATCTTGGTTTCCTGCATCAGCACCACATCGGGCCGCACATCCTCCAGCCAGGCCTGCACACGCTGCAATCGAGCCTTCAACGAGTTGACGTTCCACGTGGCGATCAGCACGTCACAACGGTAGTTGTCGGCCGTCGCGTCACTCTCGTCGTGAGATGGTCGGTTCGTGCTCGTAGCCTCGTCGCATGGCGGTGCGCGAACTCGTCGGCGTGTACGACGCCGACGCCACGCTGTGGGGTGAGGTGTCGTATTGGATCGGCGCCCGCCTCGGACGGCGCCACTGCGGTCTGTGCGACATCACCCACGGTCTGTTCACCAAGAAGTCGCAGTGGCAGGCATGCGAGACCCGGTTACCGGTGTCTTTTTCCACCCATCACCGCAACGACCAGCCCGCCGACGTGCGGGCGTGCATCGGTGGTCGACTGCCCGCAGTGGTGGCCCGCACCGACGATGGCGTCAGATTGATCGCGGCACCCGAAGAACTCGCGAGTTGCGGAGGCGACGCCGAGGCGCTACTGACGCTGTTGACGTCGAAGCTCGACGCCGACGACTACAAGTAGACGCCGCGGTGGGCGCCCGCCTCGGGTACCACGGCATCCGGATCGGGAATCACCTCGGCGGTGATGGTGGTGAGGTCAACGGCGTTCACCTCACCGCTGCGCGTTGCCCAAACGGCATGACGACGCACTACTTCATTGAAGAAATTGCGCATCGCTCGACCGTTGCCAAAGCCCCGCCCACGCGGAAGCGAATTCACATGGGCGATTACCTTCTCACGTGCTTCGACGGTGAGTACGAGCTCGTACTCGGCGAGATACAGATCGAAGATCCGACCCAACTCCTCGGTGGTGTAGTCGGGAAAGTCGATCACTACGTCGAAACGACTTCGTAGTCCAGGGTTTGCGTCGAGAAAGCCCTGCATTTCCTTGGGGTATCCCGCAACGATCACCACGATCTCGCCGCGGTTGTCCTCCATGAACTTGAGCAGTGTCTCGATGGCTTCCGGACCATAACCCTGGTGCTGATGCGCCGTGAGCCCGTATGCCTCGTCGATGAACAACACACCACCCCGTGCCTCCTCGCACAGTCGCTGGGTCTTGATCGGTGTCTGACCGATGTAGGCGGCGATCAACTTGGAACAGTCGGCCTCCACGACATGGCCCTTTTTCAGGATTCCCAAGGCCTTGTAGAGATCGGCCACCAGACGCGCCACGGTGGTCTTGCCGGTGCCCGGATTCCCCGTGAACACAAGGTGCGGTGACTGGTCGATTGCGGGCATACCTGCAGCAACGCGCGCATTGGTGAATTCACGCGCTGCGACCAGACGTTCCACTTCGAGCTTGACCGGCTCCAACCCCACCAGTCGGCGAAGGTTTCCGAGGATCTGAGTGGTCGATGCATCGGTCACGCGAACACACGGCTTGCGTGCCCGCGCAGCACTGGTGGAATCACCACCAACATCGTCGACTTCGTCATCGATGTTTTCGGTGATCCGCTCGTGTTGGCGCCTCGTGGTGCGCTTCTCGGGCTTTTCGCGCAACGGACTCTGTGCTTTCGGCGAGAACTCCGCAGTTCGCGACAACACCGGACGCTGTTCAGCCACCTGGTACACGATGCTGTCGAGCGACTCGATGAGCTGTTCTGGGCTGATACCGGCAACCGACAACGAATGTGTTGCGGTGATGGTGTGCTCACCGTTGTTCGATTTGGCCACCTTGAATACCGTGAAGGGCAACTGGCCGTTCAGTCGATTGATGAGATCCTGCTTGCTGCGCACCAGTTTGGTGGTGCATACGTCCACCGAGAATGCCACCACAAGGTGCCCGTTGAAGCGCTCGTACACTCGGCCGATGAACTCCTCATCCTGGTAAGAGAACCAGAAATTTCCGCCCACTTCGATGTCGCCGTGCAGGTCGGAAACCATTTCGGTAACGAGTTGCCGTAGATACTCCACTTATTCGACCTCCCAATCGTTGTCTTCGAGCATTGCCCTTGCGATCTTCTTTGCCTTGCTGATTTCACGGTTCAGGTGTTCTCGGCCAACACCGAGCACCTTCGCCGCCGCGGTCTGGGTGAGACCATTGATTTGGGTGAGCACGAGGCCCTCCCACGCCAGCGACGAGATGTTTTCGCGGACCTCTCGGATGATTCCCTCCCGGTAGTCATCCTCAACGAAGTCCTCCGGATTCAGGACGGTTCCGGACTGACGAGCAATCAACGATTCGCCGTCGCGATCGCCCTGGACGCCCGGTTCGTCTCCGATCACCGTGCGTGAACCACGCGCACCGTGGCCGCGTTGGGCGTTGTCGCGACGGCAGTAATCGACGAATGCATTGGCTGCCACCGCGTTCGCCGCATGATCCGCCGTCGGATAGCGGTCCATGTAACCACGGACGTTGCGGATCACCTTCTGGATCGCAAAGTTGGCGACATCGGTTGGCTTGTGGCCTCGAAGATTGGCCTTGGCAATCTTGTAGCCATAGGACTTGCACAGGTGTGCATACACCGCCTCGACGTACTGACGTTGGGCGGGGGTGAGTGGGGTGGCGGGTGTTGCGTTGGTCTCCTTTTTGCTGGTTGGGTCGTTGGATTGCTGCTTCATTTCGTCCTCTCTGCTGGTGATGGGCTGTCAGAGAGAGCATGGCAACGGGGTGTTACATAGTATTAGCGTTTTTACCAATAGCCTGCTTTCTCACCGACATTACGCACACCATGGTCATACTTGTGATGTTTTTGCCGTAAGATAAGGGTCATTGTTCGGAACCGATCACTATAGCAGGTACTCTCATGCCCCCACAACCCCGGCGCCACAGATCCTTCGCCCACACCACCAAACGCTCGATGTCTAGCCCATCCCTGTCCCCGCAGGTAACTCGCCCAGCCGACTTTCATGTCACGGTTGATGTGGTTCTCCTGAGTCTCCGAAACGACCTCCCCCATATAGGTGTCGTGCAACGCAACCGTCCCGAGGCCTACATCGACCAGGCCCAACTACAACGGCGCGGCAATCCCCATCTGCCTCGCCGAGTGGAGCCGGTCGATCGCCACCCCCAACACCACTGGGCGCTGCCAGGTGGCCATGTGGGCAACACCCTCTTGGGGGATGCCTACGGCACAGGATCGTCCCCCGACACCACCCTCGCGCAGGCCGCATTACGAGTACTGCAACGTGAGACCAATCTTTTGCTTACCGAGGATGACCTTCACCAAGTTGGTGCCTTCGGCGATGCCGATCGCGACCCACGCAGCGGTCGCACCATCTCGGTGGCATACGTCGCCGTCGTGGGTGACGATCGCGACCTGGCCCTCCACCCCGACACCCATGTAGGGCATGTGAGCCGCGTGCAGTTTCGACCCGTCGTCGATGTGTTGGCCCGACCCAACCGACTCGAGTTCGATCATGAAGACATCGTGTTGAAGGCCATTTCTCTCGTTCGCAGTCTTGTGGTCACCACCCCACTCGCCACCAGATTCTGTCGCGAGGAGTTCACCCTCGGCGAACTTCGGCGGGTGTACGAAGCACTGTTTCATGAGTCGCTCGATTCCGCTGCCGCAGCAGAATTGCCCGGACACGCCGACGTCGTTCGCAAATATCTGAAGACCCTCGAGAAGATCGGTGCGCAGCAGACCCCCGACTTTGAACGCACCATCACCGAACTCGCACAGATGCTTCCATCGTCGGCGTCCAGAGCGGACTTCGTTGGCGATGACTACACGGTGGAGATGAAGGGCTTTGCCTCGCGATCGGCAGCCCCCGTTGCCGATATTGCGCGCCAGGCGGAACTGATGGCACGACTCATGCGGCAGAGCAATCGCACGCGGGCCCCGAGACCCCCTCGCTTGATCAAGCCACTCGATCCCACCAACTTTGCCCGACGCATTCAAAAGCTCAACATCCTGAGCTCCGTTGAGGGCGAATCTCGACCCACGTTCGATCGCTACGGCAAACCTGCTGCTCTCTTTCGACTGAATGCCCATCGCGAACTTGCGCCATTCCTGCTGCGTCTCGATGGGCTGGGAAAGAGCGACTCCTCCGAGTAGCGACGCAAGTTCCGGGCAACGCGAGCGTGGGGGTCGCGCGGGCGTCCGGGCAACGCGAGCCCTCCGTCGGGCCGTAGGCACTACTCACATGCTGAGAGGTTCGGTGCGTAGACACTGGCGTGGTGCATCTGGCGGTGCTTTTCTCCTTTCTCCCGCCAGGTGACACCACTGCACTACACCGCTCATCTACGGTGTCGGCCCTCGCACCCATCCACCCAGCCAGGAGGCACTGATGACCCCATCCAAACGCACCATTCGCATCTCCGCAGCCGATTTTCGTCGACTGCTGGCGGCAGCAACCGATGTCGACTTCTCGCATGCATTTCCCGGGGAAATGTCCCATCTCGAGATCGACGAGGTCACCATCACCATCACGCGCTCGGTTTCCGAGACTCCGCAAGATCACCGCTGGATTCAGGAGATTTCCGACCCGCTCTGTACCACCCCACTGGGCTATCAGCGAGCCCACATTCCTCGAACCGATGTCACCGGGAGCACCCCGCAATGACCACCAACATCGGACTTGTCGACTCCACCGAGTTGCGACACATCTTCGAGTCGCTCATGATGTTTCGCTCGGAGGGAGTCAACGTTCCGGGCATCACCGTGTACTGCGAGGGAGGCCGCCGCAAGTGGTTGGTAACCACGAAGGAGTTCACCATCGTCGTCACCGGTGATGCCGCCGACTTCGCCGGTGCCTACAAGTTGCCACTCACCATCGTGGCGAACGCGGGCCGCCCACGGGCAGCAGCGGGAGCAGTGGCGTTCACCGTTTGCGATGGCCTGGTCACCGCTACGTCTTCGTATGGCACACAAACGTTGCCCTGCAGTACCACTGCGATGCCAACGATTCGGCGCGCAACCGCAGGCCACAACCGCGCCACTGCGCAACTCGGCGGCAAGGAGCTGCTGTACACCATCTTTTCGGGGGCCAATCCCCCGTTCGAAACCAACATGACCGACGACGAGGACGACGAGCGCACGAACCCGGACCACTTCCTTCTTCGAATTGCCGACGGTCGCCTGCACGTATCCAGCGATTGGTCGGGCGCACGCTTGTACGAAATGCGCGCCCACACCACGGCACATACCACGGGCGCCGGGCAGATCAAGGTCGACCCGGACATGCTGAACATCATCTACAACTGCGTCGACGAGGATGCCACGTGGACGCTGTCGTTCGACGGAAATGAGTCACTCGACATCGTGCTCGAAAGCGACACCCACTACATCGTGTCCTCGATGGTCATCGTTTCGGCCGCCAAGTTGCACGAGCGCGTGGTGAAGATTCTTGAGCGCGAGAAGTTCGAGCACCACGCACCTGCGGGTGGGCCAATCGGGGTTCGCCACGACGGTGTCGTCATTTCGCTCGATTTGTTTCAGCGCGACGGCAGCGATGCATCGCTCGTACGACTTTCGACGGTGGTCACCAGGAACGCCAACGAGAGCAGCGAATTGCTGCGTGAAATCAACGCGCACAACCAGAACGGGTTGATCACCCGTTTGTGGTTCGATCGCGGATCCGTTCACCTTGCAATCGACATGTTGCCCGACAACCTCGTGGGCTTGGCGCAGCGAATCCGAATGTTGGCCACCGAG
>JAFMFM010000040.1 GCA_017856115.1 Actinomycetota bacterium
AGCCACCGTCAGCTGGCTCGACTCGCTGCTCGCTTCACACTGACTTCGCGCTCTCAATGGGCCGTCGCCGCGGTCGAATCAGGTGGTGTAGTCGGCGTTGATTCGCACATAGCCGTCGGTGAGGTCGCATCCCCACACGGTGGCCTCGCTGCCACCGGTACCGAGGGAGACGTGGATAACGACGTCCGCACCGGTCATGTACGTGCTGAGTGCCGCGAGTCCGGTGTCGTCGACTCGCTTCGGGTACACCTCCTGGTTGCCGAATCGAATCACCACACGGTCCTGGTCGATGTCCGAAAATTGCGAACACTTTCCGATTGCCATGGCGACGCGTCCCCAATTGGGGTCGGCACCGTGCACCGCAGTTTTCACCAACGGTGAGTTCACGATGGATCTTGCCACCGTCACGGCCTGATCCGTATCGCGCGCTCCGTCCACTCGTACCTCAATGAGCTTCTCGGCGCCTTCGCCGTCGCGAGCGATTTGTTTGGTGAGCGACAACATCACCTCATAGAGGGCCTGCTCGAATGCCGCCGAATCGACCGCTCCTGCTGCACCGCTGGCGAGACAGACTGTGGTGTCGCTGGTTGAGGTGTCGGTGTCGATCGAGACCCGGTTGAACGTACGTTCAACGCATCGGCGGTAGACCACCTCCAGTTCGCTGCGCGAGAGTGCCGCGTCGGTGAACACCAGGGAAATGTGGGTAGCCATGTTCGGCTCGATCATGCCGACGCCTTTGGCTACTCCAACGATTCGCGCCGGTGTGCCGTTACCGGAGGATGAACCAAGGACGATTGCTTCTGCCAACTTCGGCTTGGTGTCGGTGGTCATGATGGCTCGCGCAACGAGCGTTGCGTCGGAGGATTCCGGCAGGGTAGGTACGGCGGCGATGCCTGCACGAACCTTTTCCATCGGGTACTGACGGCCGATCACACCGGTGGAAGCAATGATCAATTCGTGGTTGTTGCAGTCCAGTCGTGCCGCAACACCATCGACGATTTCCCGGGCGTTGCGCAGTCCTTCGTCGCCCGTCGCAACGTTCGAGTTCTTGGAGAGCACCACCACGCCACGAGTTCCTCCACCCGCGGACAGTTCACGGCTCAGCACCACGCTTGCTCCAGCGAACCGGCTCTGGGTGTACATCGACACACCGACGGTTCCGGGTCGTCCCAGCACCACGACGAAGTCGAGAGATGAATCCTTGATGCCGAAGTTCGAGGCACGCGCTACGAACCCGCGGGGCAGCAGCGTCATGGTCGGACCGCGGAGGTTGCAATCACGAGAATCGTTTTGCGAGATTCAGCAACGTCTTGCGCATCGCCACTTCGTTATTGGGGATGGCCTTCATCGCCCGCAAGAACCAGTTCGCTCGATTGGTGGAATAATCGAATTGCTCCGTCACCAACGTGCCGCCTTCGACGGGAGTCAAGAGGTAACGCCATACGTGACCCCCGAAGTGTCTCCAGCCAATGTGCTTGCCTTCCTCGAATTCCACGACGGTGTTGGTGATTCGGTACGGCACGTGAAGAACCATCGACATGCCGAACGTGGCACCGAGCGACAGTCGCTTCGGACCCTTCAAACCCCGTCGCAACGTGCCCGATCCGTCGATTTCCGGGTGGCGTTCGGGTGACGCAAGCAAGTCGAAGATGTCTTGCGGGCTGGCGGGCACGAACTGCGACACCGACACGAGTTTGCGCCGAGGATCGTGTGCCGGAGAGTCTCCACCTGTGGGCGTGTTCGTCATCCCTATGACGCTAGGCGAGTGCGCCCGCCACCAGCTCGCCGCACCGTCGACCCGAGAACATGGCACCCTGCAACGAACCAGTGTCGCGGTGATCCCCGCACACGAACACACCGTTGCCGAGCGCAAGATTTCGTTTCGGTTGGAAGGGCGGTCGCTGTTCCGCGCCGGCGTGGGCGATTCGGTACGTGCGCAGGTGGCGCCACGAGTCGACCTGCGGACCCCACCACCTACGTATCTGATCACGCGCCATCATCTCGAGGTCGCCCTCGATCATTTCGGGAAGCGCAGCCACGACAAGGTGTTGCCCCGGTGGGGCGTAACTCGACGCGACGTTGCTCATGACCGCTGCATTCAAGACGGGACCCTTGCCGGTGCCGTCGAGGATGACGAGCCGCGAATCGGTCGGGGCCTTGTCGCACGCGAAGTACACCGCACCCGCACTTCGGGACGTTCGTTCGCGCAATTCAACCAACTCACGCGCTGCCGGGAGCTCGGTTGCAACGATGATTGCCCTGCAATCGACCCGTCGACCATCGGCCGTTACGACACTGCGCCCGTCGATCGAACGCACCTTCGTGTTGAGGTGGACGAGTCCGGGCAATCGATCGGCCATTTGCCTGGGTAACGCGCCCATGCCGAGCCGAGGCACGGCTGCGTCGCCTTCGCCCAGGCTGCGAAAGATGATGTCGAACATGCGACGCGACGTGGTGAGAGACGGGTCGAGTTGAATTCCTCCGAAGAGCGGACGAAAAAAACGAGTGATCATCTTCTCGGAGAACCCGGCGCGTCGAAGTGCGACGATCGTCGGCAGATCCTGCCCCCGTAGCAGCTCCCGAGGATCGCCACGCAGGGTGCGTGCACGAAGCATCGCGATTCGTGCTTTGTCGGCGATCGAGCCGATCGGTGCACGGGCGGTATCGAGTGCACCTCGCGGCGCTCGAAACGGATCCGTCACGGAGTAACTCCGCCCACGAATCATGACGAGTGCACCAGGATCGAATCTTTGGAGATCGAGTGCGTCGAGATCCACCTGTCGTTTCAGCTCCGGGTACGCGGTGAGCAGAATCTGGAAGCCCCGATCGAGACGGAACCCATCCACCACGTCGGTTCTCACCCGACCACCCACGTCGTCCTGTGCTTCGAGCACCGCCACACTGAATGATTTTGCGTGCAAGTGACGCGCTGCAGTCAAGCCCGCGAGGCCTGCACCCACCACCGCCACGTCGACCCGGGCGGGGAGTTGACTCATCGACGTACCGGGCGACCCGTCACTTGTTCAGGAGGGCTCGCAGCGCGATTTCCAGCGTCGGGTGCGCGAACTCAAAACCCGATGCACTCAATGCGGTTGGTATCACGCGCTGCCCGGTGAACAGCAACGCGTCGGCTAGTTCTGCCCCGAGCAACAGCTTGGGTCCGAAGGAGGGCACCGGCAACATCGCGGGACGACGCAACACCTTGCCCATGGTGGCGGCGAACGACGAATTGGTGACGGGTGCGGGAGCAGTGAGATTCACCGGACCCTGCACGTTGGCGGTGAGCAGATGCTCGATGGCTGAGACCTCGTCGTCGATGGAGATCCAACTTTGCCATTGGTTGCCTCGGCCGAACTTTCCACCCAAGCCCGCACGGAACAGCGGCAACTGTTTCTTGAGCGCTCCACCCTTGGGAGAGAGCACGATTCCAGTTCGTAGCAGCACCGTGCGAACCCCGGCACCTGCGGCGGCGTCTTCCCATTGTTTGCAAACGTCGGCAAGGAATCCCGTTCCGGCGGTGGAAGTTTCATCGAGCGGCTCGTCGCCGCGAGCTCCGTAGTACCCAATGGCCGAACCGGAGAGGAAGACGGACGGACGCTTGGCGGCACCCGCAATGACCGAAGCGAGGAGTTTGGTGCTCTTCACGCGGCTGTCGAGAATCTCTCTCTTATAGGAGTTGGACCATCGCTTGTCGCCGATGCCTGCGCCGGAGAGATGAATCACCGCATCGACGCCCTCGATGACGCTGGCGTCGATCACCCCGCGTGCAGGATCCCACGTTGATTCACCCTGCCGAGCGGTGCGTCGCACCAAGCGCACCACCTCGTGGCCATGGGCGTTGAGGTGGGGTACCAGCGCCGAGCCAATGAGACCGCTTGCTCCCGATACCACGATTCGCATGGGCTCAGGCTACGCCTGATGTCGTGGCTACGGAATGACGATTGGAATGGATGTCACCACCGTGTTGGGGCGGAAGAGCAGTCGCGCCTTGATTGCCAACGCCGATTGGTTGTGCAGCCATTGTGACCGCAAACTGGTGACGAATTCCGGAATCACCACGGTGACGATGTCGTCATCCTGCAATCCATCGAGACGCTCCACTTCCTCCAGCACCTTGTCGGTGAGGTTGCGGAAGTCGTCGATGGGAGTGATGAGCTCCACATCCGAGAAGTTCTCCCTCCAGATTCGATCCAGCTCGGCACCTTCGGCGTCGGAGCCAACCACGCTGAGTGCCAGCAATCGGTCCGGCCGCAAGCTTTGGGCATATTTCACCGCTTGCACCACCCCCGCGTTCACCGAACCCACGAGCACGACCACGAAGTGGGTGCGGAATGGTGGAACCACCTCGTCGGCAACGGAGAGGAACTGCTTGACCCGGACGTAGTGACGATTGATGCCCGTGAAGAAGAAGATCATCGACGGGATGACCAGGGCTGGAATCCACGCGCCGTCGGTGAACTTCACGATGACCACCGCCATCGCGACGGCGAACGTGGTGAGGGCACCCACCCCGGTGAAGAACGCCTTGATCGGCCACTGTTTCTCCCGCAATCTCAACAGACGCACGAGCATGCCGGTTTGGCTGATGGTGAATCCGGTGAACACACCCACGGCGTAGAGCGGAATCAGCGCGTTGACGATTCCGCCGAAGGCGATGACCAGTCCGGATGCCGCCAAGCCGAGGAAGATCACTCCGTTGCTGAACACGAGGCGGTCACCACGATTGGCGAATTGGCGCGGCAGGAAACTGTCCTTGGCAATCACCGACGACAATCGTGGGAAGTCGGCGTACGCGGTGTTCGCCGCAAGAATCAGAATGCCGAAAGTGGCGAACTGCGTGATGAAGAAGAAGATGTTCCTCCCGCCGTACACCTGCTCTGCTAGTTGGGCGAGCACCGTGTCCTTGATGCCCCCTTCATCATCCTTCAGCGGCTCCAAGTGCTTGGCGAGCAGGCTCAAACCGAAGAATGACGATCCGAGGATGACGGCCATCATCAGCAGCGTCCGGTTGGCGTTCTTCGGTTCCGGTTTCTCGAAGGCCGGAACGCCGTCCGCGACCGCCTCGATTCCGGTGAGCGCCACCGCACCGGAGGAGAACGCCTTCAGAAAATAGAACAGCGTGAGGGCCTTCTGACCTTCGAGCAATTCGCGTTCCACTTCCCCGGTGTGGGCGATTGGCCCGAGGTCCTGGAAGTACACGCGGTAGAGGCCGATCAAAATCAGCGCCGCCAAGCTGACGATGTACAGGTAGGTCGGTGGCGCGAACAGGGCGCCCGATTCGCGAACGCCCCGCAAGTTGGCAAGGGTGATCAGGAAGATGAAACCCACGCAGAGCCACACTCGGTACGGCGCCAGACCGTTGAACGCAGAGATGATCGCCGCGACGCCACCGGACACCGAGACGGCGACGGTGAGTATGTAGTCGACGAGCATCGCGGACCCGGACACCAGTGATGGATACTTCCCGAGGTTGTCCTTGGCAACGATGTAACTGCCACCGCCCTGGGGATACGCATTGATGGTTTGTCGGTAGCTGTTCACCACGATTGCAAGCAAAACCACGACCATGATCGCAATGGGCACGAGATTGTCGAACGCGGCGAGGCCGATCGCCGCCATCGTGAGGAACACGATGAGGATTTCCTCGGTGGCGTATGCGGTGCTGGAGATTGCGTCGCTCGCAAAGACGGGCAGTGCAACCCGCTTCTTCAGGCGATGATGTGCATCGAGGTGCGTCTCGATTGGTTTGCCGATGAGTACACCCTTCAGCCGCGCAATAGCGGTTCGGTTGTCCTTGGTTTTTGGTGACATCGGCACGAGTCCTTGCGCTACGACGGGAGAATCGGTCGCAGATACGATGGTAGTTCGTGCACGTCGTCATCGTTGGTTGCGGACGTGTCGGCTCGACGTTGGCACGCGAACTCTGCGCGAACGGAAATACCGTGGCGGTCGTCGACCGCAAAGCCGACGCATTCTTGCGGTTGGGTGACGACTTCAGTGGCCAGACGATCGTGGGTATTGGGTTCGACCCCGACATCTTGATTGCGGCCGGAATCGAGAAAGCGTCGGCGTTGGCGGCGGTTACCAACGGCGACAACTCCAACATCATGATCGCCCGGGTTGCTCGCGAGCGATTCGCCGTGCAGAGCGTGGTTGCTCGCATTTACGACCCGAAGCGATCCGAGATCTACGAGCGACTCGGAATCGCCACGGTTGCCACCGTGAAATGGACGGCCGAGCGCATCATGCGACGCATCATCGCGGATCGGCCCGCGGTGGAATGGACGGACCCGAGTGCCGAGATGGTGCTGGTCGAGCGAATCGTCGGCGATGCATGGGTGGGCGAGCGCTCGAGCGTGCTGGATGGCGGACCCGCGAAGGTGGTGGGTCTTCGACGATACGGAAAAGCGATGCTGGCGAGCGACGATGTGCTGGTGCAGCAAGGTGACGTGCTGTACCTCGCCGTGATGAACGCCGACATCGCGAGCCTCGATACCTTCCTGGCCGAGGGCCCGGGGGGTTCGAAGTGACGAGCGGGGTAGTCCGATGAAGGTGATCATCGCAGGCGGGGGAAGCGTGGGCAGATTCACTGCCCGGGAGATGGTGGCAGCGGGTCATTCCGTCACGATCATCGACAACGACCGCGCGACCATTCGCGAATACCAGTCACGGCCGGAATCCAACGGAATCGACTGGCATTTCGGTGATGCGTGCGACTACATGGTGTTGGATGCCGTGGGAGTTCGCGATGCCGATGTCGTTGCCAGCGTTACTGGTGACGACGAGGACAATCTCGTGATCTCTCTGCTTGCCAAGCAGGAATTCGGGGTGCCGCGCGTCGTTGCGCGCGCCAACAACCCGAAGAATTATTGGATGTTCAACGAAATGTGGGGCGTCGACGTATCGGTATCGACCCCGCACCTCATCACCAGCCTGGTGCAGGAAGCAACGTCGGTCGGCAATTTCGTACGCCTGATGCAACTGAAGGGCGGCAAGGCCGAGTTGGTGGAGGTCACGCTCGCCGAAACGTCACCCGCGGTGAACCACGCAATTTCCGACCTGGTACTTCCCCGAAGTGCGACCATCGTCGCAGTGGTGCGTGCCGAACGCGTGATGGTCCCCACGAAGGACACCGTGCTGCGAGTTGGTGACGAGGTGATGGCACTCATCACCGAAGATGCCGAAGGGGCCGTCGCCAAACTTCTCGTCGGTTGAGGAAGTCGTCCGATCCGAGTTTCGACTATTGCCCGGGTTTTGGCAGGAGACGATAGAGAGGGTTCAACATCACGCGACGTGAGCCCTCCATGTGCGCCACGCCGGACACCGTGAGACCTCGATTGTGTCCGATTCCCGGAATTCGCTCTCGACCCGAGAAGATGATGGTGAGTTCGCCGGTGCCGTCGCTGATCTCGATCTCGACCGCGGGAATACCGGCACGTGGCTTCACCGTCATTCGGCGGATCTCTCCGCACACATCGACACGTTGACGCATCGGCATGGTTGCCAAGGACACCATGTGCATGTCGCCGAACTTCGCGCAGAGTCGTTCGGACACCATCTCTTCCTTGGTTTGAGCGGACCGTCCGAGAAGGTTGCGAAGTCCCATAACGTTTCCAGCGTACGCTCAACGGCGTGAGTACGCGGAAACTCATCGTTGCCAGCTTGATCTGCGGGTTGCTCATCGTGATGGCCGGAACGATCAAGTTGTTGCAGACCGCGAACGACTCGGGTCGTACGATCGGCTTGTTTCGGCTCGGCACCAGCGTCGAGGTTGGTGGGGTCGACGTCACCGTAGATGATGTGAACGTAACGGCCGACAGAACGTTGGTGAACGTGACGATGCGCGGAACCACGGTCGGCTCGATGGTCGACGGTTGGTCGATGCTCGCCAACGGCGACATCACGCCGCCGCTGGACTCCACGAACTGCACAACGGACGACGGCGCGGAGCCCCGAACGACGACGTGCGTACTTGAATTCGTGGTGGCAGTCGGCACACCAACGGTGCTCTTTGCGCGCGACGACGAACGTGCGCAATGGTTGGGTAAGTGAGTCTGTTCAACCGCTACCGTGGGTAGTCGTGTCGAGCGAACAGTTTGACCTCGTCGTCGTTGGCGGGGGACCGGGTGGCTATGCCGCAGCGTTCTATGCCGCATCCGCCGGGATGAAGGTGGCGTTGGTCGAGAAGGACACCATCGGCGGCACCTGCCTCAACCGCGGTTGCATCCCGGCCAAGGCGTTTCTCGAGAGTTCGGCCGTGTTCCGTCACGTCGCTCATGCCAAGGACTTCGGTATCGAAAGCAGTGCTCCCTCGGTGAACTTTGCCGTTACGCAGGCTCGCAAGCAGACCATCGTCAACGGTCTGGTGAAGGGGCTCACCGGCCTCACCAAGAGCAAGAAAGTCACGTACATCCTCGGGACCGGCGCGCTGGGCGCCGACCGAACGGTCACGGTGAAGACCGCCGACGGCTCTTCTCGCTCGCTGATCGGCGCCAACGTTGTGCTCGCCGCTGGTTCCGTGCCGCGAACGATTCCCGGATTCGAGGTTGGTGGGCCGATTATGACCTCCGACGAAGTGTTGATGCTCGAGCGTGTGCCGTCGCGCATTGCAGTGATTGGTGGTGGCGCGATCGGGTGTGAGTTTGCTTCCTGTTTCGCCGACCTCGGCGCTTCGGTCACGATCCTGGAGGGACTGCCCAAGATCCTTCCCGGTCTCGACCCGGACGTGGCCAACGTGGTGGTGAAGTCGTTCAAGAAGAAGAACATCGACATTCGCACTGGTGTGCAGGTGACCGGCCACAAGCCCACCGGTTCTGGTTCCACCGTCGTGTCGTTCGGTGCGGGGGAGTCGATCGAGGTGGACGCAGTGGTGGTGTCGGTCGGACGACGCCCGTACTCCGACGAACTCGGGCTTGCGAATACGCGGGTGAAAGTGTCGGATCGTGGCTTCGTCGAGGTTGATGGGTACTGCCGAACCGACGAGCCGAACGTGTACGCGGTGGGCGATCTCATCGCCACACCGCAACTGGCGCACGTCGCGTACGCCGAAGCAATCCTGGCCGTGAAGCACATGCGTGGTGAGGCCGTGTATCCGGTGATGTACGACCGCGTACCGTGGGCGATCTACTGCCACCCAGAGGTTGCGTGGGCGGGCCCCTCGGAGGAAGAGGCACGGGCAGCGGGCCATGACGTGGTGGTGGCCAAACACCAGTTTCGCGCGAACTCTCGCGCAATGATCCTCGGTGAGCCCGACGGACTCGTGAAGATCATCGCGAAGAAGGATCGAAACGGTCGCGCTGGTCAGGTTCTGGGCGTGCACATGGTGGGCCCATGGGTAACGGAACAGCTGTCGGGTGGGTATCTCGCCGTCAACTGGGAGGCCACCGTGGACGAGATCGCCGAATTCATCCAACCGCATCCGAGCCTGACCGAACTCTTCGGCGAGACGGTGATGTCACTCACTGGTCGAAGCATCAACGCGTAACGAAGGAGAATTTCCCAATGGCCGACGTCATCCTCCCGCAACTCGGTGAAACCGTCACCGAGGGCACCATTACTCGTTGGTTCAAGAACGTCGGCGACACCGTTGCCGCCGACGAGCCGTTGTTCGAAGTGTCGACGGACAAAGTGGACACCGAGGTTCCATCACCCATCGCCGGAACGCTCACCGAAATTCGGGTTCCGGCTGGAGACACGGTGCCGGTGGGCACCGTGATTGCGGTGGTGGGTGCGGCAAGCGGAGCGTCAGTGGCTCCTGCTCCGGCTCCCGCGCCGGCACCTGCTCCTGCTCCTGCTCCGGCTCCCGCGCCTGCGCCTGCACCTGCTCCCGCGCCTGCGCCTGCTCCTGCTCCTGCTCCTGCGCCTGCACCTGCTCCTGCGCCGGCGCCTGCACCTGCTCCCGCCCCGGCCCCGGCCCCGGCCCCGGCCCCGGCCCCTGCTCCCGCACCTGTGCCCCGCTCGGCGGTGCCGAGCAACGTACTGTTGTCGCCGGTGGTGCGTCGCCTCGTGAGCGATCACGGCATCGATGTTGCACAACTTTCGGGTACCGGTCCTGGTGGTCGAATCACCCGCGAGGACGTTCTCGACTACATCGATGCACAGGGATTGTCGCGCACTGCGGCGGCCGCACCCGCGGCGGTTGCTGCTCCTGCGCCTGCCGTGGCTCCGGTTCCTGCGCCAGCACCCGCACCGGTGCCAGCACCGGTAGCAGCTCCAACTCCCACGCCGGCACATGCCGTGGCTCCTGCTCACACTCCTGCTGCGCCGACTGCACCTCGTGTGGTCGCCGGTGCACGCGACGAAGTAGTGCCACTGTCCAAGATTCGTCGTCTCACCGGCAGTCACATGATCGCCAGCAAGAGCACGGCCCCGCACGCTTTCAGCGTCGTGGAGGTGGATTACGCAAACGTCGATGTGGCGCGAAACGCGGTGAAGGACTCATTCAAGGCCAGTGAGGGATTCTCGCTCACGTATCTGCCCTTCATCAGCCGTGCGATCATCGACGCCATCGCCGAATATCCGCACATGAATGCCAGCCTCGATGGCGACACGCTCGTGGTGCACAAGTACATCGACTTGGGCGTGGCCGTCGACCTCGACTATCAGGGCCTCCTGGTACCGGTCGTGCGTGGTGCAGAGGGCAAGCGTCTACGCGCCATCGCGCGAGAGATCTCCGATCTTGCCAATCGTGCGCGCAACCGCAAGTTGTCGCCTGATGAAATCTCCGGCGGCACCTTCACGATCTCCAACAATGGCTCGGCTGGTTCGGTGCTCACGATGGCAATCATCAATCAGCCGCAGGTGGCGATCATCAGTACGGACGCGATCGTTCGTAAGCCCGTGGCGGTGAGACTTCCCGATGGCAGTGAGAGCATCGCCATTCACCCGGTTGGAAACATTGCAATGAGTTGGGACCACCGGGCATTCGATGGTGCGTACGCAGCAAATTTCCTGGCCAAGGTGAAGAACGTGCTCGAAACGCAGGACTGGTCGGCGGAGCTCTAAATGCGCGTTCGTTGGCTCGGGCGGGTCAACTATCGCGACGCCCTCGCTTTGCAGGAGGGTCTCTTTGCATACGCCAAGGACGACTACCTGTTGATGCAGGAGCATCATCACGTATTCACCCATGGGGCATCCGCGGAGCTCGACAAGAACCTGCGCTGTACGCCGAGCGAGGTGGGTGCCGAGTTGGTTCGCGTCAACCGAGGAGGCGACATCACCTATCACGGCCCCGGACAGCTCGTGGTGTATCCCATTCGATCACTGCCGGGAAAGTTCGGCGATGCCTCACCCGCCGACGTCACCGCCTACGTGTGCAGTGTGGAGCAGTTGGTCATCGATTCTCTGGCGGAGTTCGGAATCATCGCAGCACGTAAAGCCGGATATCCAGGTGTGTGGCTCGACGCCGACACGCCAAATGCCCGCAAGATATGTGCGATTGGGGTGCGAGTTGCACGTGGAGCCACGCCACGTCGCACGATGCACGGTTTCGCGCTCAACATCGACCCCGACATGCGGTACATGCGGGAGCACATCGTTCCGTGCGGAATCGATGAATGGCCGGTCACGTCGCTGCGCGAGGAGGGATCCCATGCAACACTGCGCGACGTCGCCGACGTGGTGGCACGGCTGGCGGTGGAGCGCTGGGGTGCCGTTGCATCGTCGGCCGCGCCCGAACCGGCGACTACGGACCGTGTCGATGTCGCCTGGGAATACGAGCCGGATGTGGCCGGTTTGCAGATCACGGAACGCAAGCCCGAGTGGCTTCGCCCGCACGTTCAACACGGCGCAGAGGTGCTGGCAACGAAGAAGACGCTCCGTGACCTCCGACTGGTGACCGTGTGCGAGGAGGCAGGATGTCCCAACTTGTCGGAGTGTTGGCGAGATGGAACCGCCACCTTCATGGTGCTTGGCGAGCGCTGTACTCGTGCGTGCGGGTTTTGCTTGGTGGATACCCGCAAGCCCGAGCCGCCGACGAGCGATGAACCGCGACGCGTCGCCGAAGCGGTTTCGACGATGGGCCTGCAGCACGCCGTGCTCACCATGGTGGCGCGTGACGACCTGCCCGACGGTGGCTTTGCGCACGTGGCTGAGTGCATCAGGGAGATTCGAACGAACAATCCCTCGACTGCGGTGGAAACATTGGTGTCCGATGCCAAAGGCGACGATGCTTCGTTGCAACTGCTCTTTGCGGCGAAGCCCAATGTGTTCAACCACAACATCGAGACGGTTGCGCGACTCCAGCGAGTGGTGCGACCGTCGGCGGGCTACGCGCGAAGCCTCTCGGTGTTGGCGCGTGCGCGTCGCGCAGGTTTGGTGACCAAGTCCGGTTTCATGCTGGGTCTCGGTGAGGAACGACACGAAGTGGAATCCTTGCTCGCCGATCTTGCGAGTGTTGGCGTGAGCATCGTCACCATCGGTCAGTATCTGCGACCCACGAGTGATCACTTGCCCGTCACGCGGTGGGCATCGCCGGACGAGTTCGCTCACTATCGCCACGTTGGCCAGCGTCTCGGCATCACCCACGTGGAGGCAAGTCCGCTCAC
>JAFMFM010000075.1 GCA_017856115.1 Actinomycetota bacterium
AAAGAGGAGCCCCACGTGAGTGACAGCACTCCCGACAGCACCAACTCCCGCGGGCCGAAGCGACGAACGGCTAAGTGACTTCTCATTGCGACTCACTACTCTCTCACATGGGGATTCCTGAGAGGAGTTTGCTGATGTCGAGCGGCGCAATTGACGATCTGGGGTTCGAATCCCGCACCTTTCCACCCTCCACGGAGTTCGTTGCGACGACGCACGTGGCCGATGATTCTCTGTATCGCGAAGGCACCGCAAATCCCGATGCGTATTGGGAGCGACACGCCCGTGAACTCGTTACGTGGTCCACACCGTGGCACACGGTATGTGAGTGGAACCTTCCGTTCGCAAAGTGGTTCGTTGGGGGAGAGCTCAACGTGTCGTTCAACTGCCTCGACCGACACGTTCTCGCGGGTCGAGGCGACCGGGTGGCCTTCTACTGGGAGGGAGAGCCTGGCGATACGAGAACGGTGACGTACAAAGAATTGCTGGATGAGACCCAGAAGTTTGCGAATGCATTGTTGTCACTTGGGGTCCAAAAGGGCGACCGGGTCAATATCTATCTTCCGATGATTCCGGAGGCGGCGGTGGCAATGTTGGCGTGCACACGTATTGGTGCTGCGCACAGCGTGGTGTTCGGCGGGTTCTCGGCACAGGCCTTGGCGGATCGCATCAACGATGCAACCGCCAAGGTGTTGATCACCGCCGACGGTGGATGGCGTCGCGGGGAGGTGTTTCCGCTCAAACCGCAGGCCGATGTTGCACTGCAGGACACTCCGAGCATCGAGCACGTGGTGGTGGTGAAGCGTGGCGGCAACGACGTGGCGATGCAGTCAGGGCGCGATCACTGGTATCACGACCTGATTGCGGCGGCCAATCCGATGTGTCCAGCCGAACCCATGGACGCCGAGCAGTTGCTCTTTTTGTTGTACACATCGGGAACCACGGGCAAACCCAAGGGCATCATGCATACGACCGGGGGCTATCTCACCCATGTGGCCACCACCTTCAAGTACGTGTTCGATCACCAACCTGACCGCGACATTTTTTGGTGTACCGCCGACGTTGGTTGGGTCACGGGTCACAGCTACATCGTGTACGGACCGCTAGCCAACGGTGCCACGCAAGTGATGTACGAAGGTGTGCCGAATTTTCCTGCCAACGACCGCGTCTGGTCGTTGATCGAGAAATACAAGGTCACGATCTTCTATACGGCACCAACTGCAATTCGTACCTACATGAAATGGGGAACTCAAGAACCCCAGAAGCACGATTTGTCGTCACTTCGGCTGCTGGGCAGTGTCGGTGAGCCGATCAATCCGGAGGCGTGGATGTGGTACCACGAACACATCGGGCATGAACGTTGTCCGATCGTCGACACCTGGTGGCAGACCGAAACGGGTGGAATGATGATCAGCCCACTGCCTGGTGCCACCGTAACCAAGCCGGGATCGGCAACCCGTCCGCTCCCCGGCATCGGTGCGGAGGTGGTCGACGAGTCCGGAACGGCAATCACTCGTGGCGGGGGATATCTCACGCTCACGCACCCCTGGCCGGGCATGTTGCGCGGTATCTGGGGCGATCCGAAGCGGTACCAGGAAACGTATTGGAGTCGATTTCCCGGTCGGTACTTCGCGGGTGATGGGGCAAAGTTGGATGAGGACGGGTATCTCTGGTTGTTGGGTCGAGTGGACGATGTGATGAACGTGTCGGGTCATCGGATTTCGACGACGGAAGTGGAGTCGGCGCTGGTGTCGCACCCCTCGGTTGCGGAGGCGGCGGTGGTGGGGGCGAACGACGCCACGACTGGTCAAGCAATCATCGCCTACGTCACGCTGCGTGGTGGCCTTACCGTTGACGAGCACGTGTTGCGAGAGCACGTTGCCAAGGAGATTGGTGCGATAGCCAAACCAAAGACCGTCTACTTCACGCCGGATCTTCCAAAAACCAGGAGCGGCAAGATCATGCGGCGTTTACTGCGCGATGTTGCCGAGGGTCGCAACCTTGGCGACACCACGACACTCGCAGATGCCTCGGTGGTGACAGAATTGCAACGCCGGGCGAGTGAACACCCCGCCGAGGATTAGTCGCGAAAGTTGACGAACTGCACGGGAATCCCGAGGCTCGCAGCCTTCAAGAGGGTGATGGTGGCTTGAAGATCGTCGCGCTTCTTGCCCGAGACCCGCACCGATTCCCCCTGAGTTTGCGTGGAGATTCCCTTCGGGCCCTTCTCCTTCACCAGCTTGTTGATTTCGCGAGCTTTCTCGCTCGTGATACCCACCTTCACGGTGACGATTTGGCGAACCGACTCGCCCGTTGCGGGCTCGATCTTCCCCCAGTCGAGCCCACGCAGTGACACCCCGCGTTTCACGAGTCGCTCCTCCAACACCGTTCGCAGTGCGCGTAGTCGGTCTTCGCTGGACGTTTTCAGGGTCAGTACGAGTTCGTTTTGTTCGATGGAGGAGTCGGTGTTCTTGAAGTCGTAGCGCTGGCCAATTTCACGTTGCGCTTGATCGACCGCGTTCTTCAACTCCTGACGGTCGACCTCCGAGACCACATCAAAACTTGGCATGCCCGACACGATAGCTACGCCAGGGCAACACCACGACCTTGCGGTTAGCATGATGTGCCTAGGGGTCGGTACCCAAGCGGCCAAAGGGAGCAGACTGTAAATCTGCCGGCATCTGCCTACGTAGGTTCGAATCCTTCCCGGCCCAC
>JAFMFM010000013.1 GCA_017856115.1 Actinomycetota bacterium
CGCCACGGCAGCTTCCGGCACGGCCGAATCGTTTCGCTCACTCCGGCTACGAACCGACGTGACCCGCTTAGCGGCGGAAGGTCGACACCACCTCTACGTGGTGCGTGTGCGGAAACAGATCAAGCACCTCGACTTCATCGACTAGGTAGCCGGCGTCCACGAGGAGTCGGGCATCACGGGCGGCGGCTACGGCATCGCACGACACCAATACCACGCATGGCGTATCAGTTTCTACGATCACACCGACACCCGGCTTGCCCAGGCCACTGCGTGCAGGGTCCGCGATGACCAGTCCTGCGGGCTGTGCCGCCCACTGTTCGAATCGCGCCTGAACGATGTCGGCGGTGTGTCCGCGCAAGTTGGCGAACGCGTCGTCACAGGCGGAAGCGCTCGACTCCACCACCACGGCGTGAACATCCTTGGGCACCAGTGTGGCGCTGAACAATCCGATACCTCCGTACGCGTCGATGATCGGCCCCTCGGATCCATCGAGCAATCCGTGCGATGCGTGGCGCACCGTATCGACCAAGACTTCGGCCGCTTGACGCGAGGCCTGAAAGAACGAACTCATGGATGCACGGAGACGCACCCCTGCAACTTCCTCGTGCACCACCGCGCTGGCGCCGGTTACAACATCGTCGGGTAGACCCAGCAATCGAGCGCGATCGTGCGCCCACACCCCGCGCTCGCCCGTTGCGTCGCCGCAGCGCAAGGTAACCTCGCCTGCACCACGCACTCCGACGTCGGCGATCAACTGCGCGAGTAACGGATGCATCACGAGACACTCCTCAATCGCCACCACGTCGTGCGATGCACTGCGACGAAAGCCGAGTCGGCCGTCGGCCGCAGCCGCCATGCGCACGGTGGTGCGCAGTGCCCCATGACCAACGCTCGCGCCCCGGACCATCCGCACGTCTGGTAATCGTCCGGTGCGCGCGAAGGCCTCACGAACGATCCCCACTTTTGCGTCGTGTTGGGCCGATGCTGCAAGATGCTGCCAGTTGCAGCCACCGCAGCCATCGGACACGTGTTGACACGGCGGTGTCACGCGATGCTCTGACGCCGTCGCAACACTGCTCAGCCGGGCTCGCGCAAAGTCGCGTTTCTCCTCGATGAATTCCACGTCCACCAATTCGTCCGGCAACGCTCCGTCCACGAACACCACGCGACCGTCGGAGTCGCGTGCCATCGCATCGCCGCCTGCCACCAAACGTTCGATGTGCAGCCGTCGTACATCGGGGTTCGTCACGCCCAACGACCCTAGGCTTGGTTGCGCATGCGCCCTGTGCAAATCGCCCCGTCGGTGCTGCCCGTGGATTTCTCCAAGTTGGGTGAGGCCGTCGTTGCACTGGATGCCGCCGGCGTCGATCTCATCCAGTGGGACGTGATGGACGGCCAGTTCGTACCGAACCTCACCTTTGGCCCCGACGTCATCGCCTCCACTCGTCACCTCACCGAGAAGCCGTTCGAGGCACATCTCATGGTGCTGACACCGGACGTGATGGCCAAGCGGTACGTGGAAGCGGGTTGCCAGCGCCTCATCGTGCACGTCGAAGCTTGCGACCACTTGCACCGTACGCTCGGCAACATACGTGAACTCGGCGCCACCGCGGCAGTGGCCCTCAATCCGTCCACGCCACCCGACGGGATCGCCAACGTGCTCGACCTCGTGGACCTCGTATTGGTCATGACCGTGAACCCTGGCTTCGGTGGTCAGTCGTACATCAAGACGATGGAACCCAAGATTCGTGTCGTGCGCGACATGATCAACCGAGCCGGGCTCGGCGACAGCGTGGATCTCGAAGTGGACGGTGGCATCTCACCCACCACCATCGCGGGTGCGGCAAGCGCCGGCGCCAACGTGTTGATTGCGGGAAGCGCACTCTTCCGCGACACCGAGGGTCTCGGCCACGCGGTCAGCGAGTTGCGTGGGCTCGCTACTTCCGCATTCCGCGGATAGCACCCGATACCAACACCCGCGTGGCGGCCAGCAGGAAGAGCAGACCCAAGCCTCCACCAATCGAGAACACGACGGCACGCAACAGTCCCGTTCGATCCGCAAGAAATGGGCGCAGAAGTCCGGTGTCGATCGGGTCGCCGTTGGCGAGCAACGTGCGAACCGGGTCCTCGTAGTCGGGGCACGACACACGCTGTACGGCGGCCACCGCATCGCCACCGAACATGTCGGGTGGCACTCGCACCTTGGATTCCAAGACCGGGATGTCGCCACGAATTCCAGATGGCGCAGCAACGGCGCCGACGAGGAAGCGTTCCCCCACCTCGAGGTACTTCACGTCGTCGATCGGATACCGCACGGTGAGCACGTCGTCACGCAACAAATCTGCGACCGTGCCGAAACGCTCCGACTCCACGCTGTAGAGGACGAAATTGGCGTCCACCCCCGACACTGTTCCGACGAACACACTGCGCAGCGGCTCGGGCGTCGTGCATGATGACGGCACCGTGGTGACCGCCGATTCGATGATGAGCGAATCGGTCACCTCGGTACCACCCTCTTCGTCGGCGTCGTCATTCGCCCAGGGTGCGACCAATGACAACGCCGCGGCGACGGCGATCAATAGCCCTTGAATTTGGGCTCCCGCTTCTGCATGAATGCTTCCATGGCTTCGAGCGTGTCCTTGGTTCCGAAGTTCACCGTCTGGGCGGCACCTTCGTCGTCGAGCGCTTCTTCCAGCGTTACGTTCATTGCGTTGTTCAACATTCGTTTGGTGAGTGCGAGTGCAATCGGCGGACCAGCCGCGAGGCGCCGTGCCCAACCGTCGACGAATGAATCGAGCTCGGCATCGAGCAACACGCGGTTGACGAGCCCCATCTCGCGTGCTTCGGCAGCGGAGATGATGTCACCAAAGAGCGCCAGTTCCTTGGCGCGATGCAATCCGATGCGACGCGGCAACAACCACGATCCACCAAAATCAACCGACAAACCGCGCTTGGCAAAAATTTCGCTGAATCGTGCGTTCTCACTGGCCACCACCAGATCGCAACCCAGGGCCATGTTGCAGCCAGCACCGACCGCAACACCACGAACCTTGGCGATGGTGGGCTGCGGCATGCGATGCAACGACAACGCCGCGTCGTTCACGTGACGCATGGCCGCCAATTGATGCATTGGTCGAGCGGTGCTGTTGCGTGCCGACAGGTCGGCCCCCGAACAGAACTCACCACCTGCACCGGTGATGATCACACAACGAACGTCGGGATCGACGGCGATGGCGCGAAAGATCTCCGCCAGTTGCGCCCACATGTCGCCGGTGACGGCGTTCTTGCGCTCCGGGCGGTTGATGGTGACGGTTGCGATGGCGTCGGCACGGGTGACATCGATTTCGGCCATGCAACGACGATACTTGCATGGTGGGATTCGATCCGCACCGCAAGTACAAGGCATCGCCGCTCGATTACGTGGTGATTGCGAGCGCTTTCGTGATCATTGCATCACTCGTGGCGTGGGCTTTCTTGGCATGAGCAAGCAACGAATTCCGCGGCGGACTAAGACGAAATCTCGCCACGCGTCGCACGGCACCACTCAACGCAAGCCGCCATCGATGTGGAACGGTCTCTATGGCACCGTGGAGGTTCGGCGGGTGCAGCCGTACGAAGCCAACAAGGTGTACGTATGCCCCGGCTGTCATCAACACATTCCGAAGGGAACGGGACATCTCGTGTGCGTGCCAAGCGATGCGCCCGACCTGCGGCGCCATTGGCACAAGGGCTGCTGGGAACGGCGAGACCGCCGCACCTGACGCCGAAATTGACGTCTGGTGCGGCGGCCCGAACCGCAACTACTCGTAATGCTCTAGGACTGCCAGGTGATTCGACCCTCGCCACCCGACGCGTATCGGGCGTCGGAGGCAGGAACCGTCGGCAAGCCATCGGCCCCCTTGGGGAAGCTCAGCAGATAGCGATACAGGGCTTCCTCGTAGGAGTACCCCAGCACCTTGGATGTTGCTGCACCGAACGTGGGGAAGTTGTCACCACCGGTTGCAGTGAACGAGTTGGTGATGACATCGACCAACGGTGCACCCGCTACCACCGCCCCAGCGTCCACCAGCTTGGTGCCGTCCGAAAGCGTCAGTGAGATCACACGGGATCCCGGCGTGGTGACGCTGCCGTACTGCAGTCCCGTCGGTGGGTTACCCACCACCATTGCGGTATTGCTGCGCTTGCAGGTGACCTTCAGCCCCGAAATCTGCAGGAATTGCCCGCCACCGCTGGAACCGACCGCACACGAGCGCTCGAAGACTTCCTTCAGCTGTGTGGCGTTCATGTTGGTGAACAGCGCGAATCGGTTGTCGAACGGCAGCAAGTCGAACGTGTTGCCACGTGAGATCGTGCCGGGTGCCGAGCCGGACACCGGTAGGAGGTCGCCGGCGTTTTGCCGGATGCCGCCGCCGTTCTGCACGGCAACCACCGGATTGCTCGCACTGCGTGCGGGCAGACCTTCCTTGCTCGCCACTTGGTCGTACAGGTATACGAACGAGTCTGCGACCAGGTTGCCGCCGTTGGTTTCCACCGTGCGAACGCCCGGCACCGATGCACTGCCGCGAGCAGTGTTGAACAGAATCTCCGACTTCGCAAATGGGGTACTGAAGCCCGCGAGACAACCACTCAATGGTGTGAGCACCTTGGCCTGCAATTTCGCGTTGGGTGTCACCGAATCGGTGACGCCGAGCGCGGTGGCTTCAGCCGATGTTGGGATGACGCGTCGCGGGTATGACGTTGCCTGTACCACCTCGACGACGTTGCCCTTCTTGTCGAAGCGCACGTCAACACGACCGAGGTACTTGTAGTTGCCGCTCGTGGTCACGACGGGCACGACCTTGCCGGCTGCATCCGTCACGTTCGTGGGATACGTACCGGCTGGTGCGGACTCGCCCGGCAGCAACTCGGTACCGTTGGCGATGTAGTCGCTTTGGAGCAACTCGTCACCGCCACCACCTACCGCAATGTCGACTCCCTTCAACTTGGCAACCAGCGCCTTGTCGTTGTTGAGGTCCTGCAGGTGGCTCACGAGGACGATCTTGTTGATGCCCTGCTTCTGCAGTGCATTGATTTGCTTCTGCAGTCTCTTGGCAACGGCATCAATCGTGGCGGTGAGTAGACGGCTCTTGCCGGGCGACGAGATTGTCGGCAGCAACGGTGTCATCGCGGTGACCACGCCAATCTTCGCGCCGGTCTCCGCGTCGGTGTAAACGAGCCACTGCGAAATGTTCTTGCCCGGGGCGGCTGTATTGCTGGTTTGTCCAGCCGGTCCGATCAGATCGCTGAGGCTGGACTCCTTGGAAAACTCCATGTTTCCACTCAGCACCGGAATGGTTGGCATGCCGTTCTTTGCGAACGCTTTGAGGTAACGCGACAGGAATGACGGGCTGTAGTCAAATTCATGATTACCGAGCACCAGCGCGTCGTAGCCAACCTCGCGAAGCGCACGCGCATCGTACGGCTTCACCTTGGAGGAGGCATCAGCAGGCTGGCTGCAGATGAGCGACTTGCTCGCCAGGAACGAGTCGCCAGCGTAAACGCCGAACACGGCATTTCCAGATGCGCGTGCCGACGCCACTTCGCGGTCGTACACCGACTTGAACGCCGCAATTCCTCCGTAGCGATACGTGACGCTTCCGGATCTCAGCGTCGAGGTATCGAGCGACGATTCACCGTCGTTGTTGTGAAGCAGCGTGAGCGTGACTGCCTTGCCGTCGCTCTTGCTCGCCGATGCAGTTGGGGAAACGGCACTTGCAGCGAGTGCCACGACTGCCACGGCAGTTGCGACGACTCGTCGTTTATGAATTGTAAACATGATGAAGAACGCCTCCGAGTGTTGAAGTGACCTGACTGCCCGACAGTAGTGCATGCGAGCATGGCTGGCACGAGTGCCAAGGCGATGGCAGCCCCTGGCGTCACGCCACCCCCTCGCGAACCTCGATCCGTGCGCCGATGACTGCAGCGGCATCGAACCGAACCTGTCGTACGGGCGGCAAACTCGGGTCACGGGTGCCCAGTAACGCGGCGGTAGCACGGCGTAGACGCAGGATTTTCCTGGCGTCTACCGCCTCGAACGGATCGCCCATGGCCACGGTTCGTCTGGCCTTTACTTCACACACCGCCAGTACTCCACCCCGCCATGCGACGACGTCCAGTTCACCCCGCGGACACCTCCAGTTACGAGCAATGATCGCGTAACCCTCCCGCACGTACCAGCGGGCAACGAGATCCTCGGCGAAACGAGCCCGCGCCTGATTCGCCCGCGACCGACCCACCCGCGCCTGATTCGCCCGCGCATGGCCACTGCCGATGACCGGCGCCGCCGCCACTACATGCTGTTGGTCGGTAGCTCTTCGATGTTGAGGTCTTTGAAACTCAGCACGCGCACCTTCGGCACGAGGCGAGTCTTGCGGTACATGTCCCATACCCATGCGTCGGTAAGTGTGATCTCCAGGAGTGGACGCGGACCCTCAGAGAGAACGCGTACGTCGACAGTGTTGGCCAGGTAGAACCGGCGATCGGTTTCGACAGCAAACTTGAACATGCCAACGACGTCTTGGTACTCGTTGGCTAGTTGCAGTTCGCGCTCGGCTTCGTATTGCTCGAGGTCGTCGGTGTTCACCTACGTCCTCCGAGGGACTGTGTGCAGGACCACGCGCAAATAGGCGATGCGTTCTGCAACGACAATTTAAACTTCGCGCTTTTCGCGGATCTTCGCGGCTTTGCCGGCCCGATCGCGCAAGTAGCCGAGCTTGGCGCGTCGCACCTGACCGTGGCGCAGGACCTCGACCTTTTCCACCGACGGCGTGTGCATCGGGAACGTGCGCTCGACGCCGACGCCGTAGCTGTTCTTGCGCACGGTGTAGCTCTCGGAAATTCCGGAACCCTCGATGGCGATGATGTCGCCCTGGAATACCTGGACGCGCTCCTTGTCACCTTCCTTGATGCGCACGTGCACCTTGACTTCGTCACCGGGGCGCAACTTCGGAAGATCGGTGCGGAGATGTTGCTGATCGACGATGTCTGTGGCTTTCATAAGGAACCTTCAGGATACGGCAGGCTGGGGAACTCTTCCAACAGACGCTTTTCGACGTCATTTAGCCCACCGCGCCGAGCAATGAGGTCGGGGCGCAGTGCCATGGTTCGATGCAGGGCTTGCGCGTGACGCCAGCGGGCAATTCGTGCATGATCGCCGCTTCGCAGCACCTCGGGTACTTCGTGACCTTCGTACTCCGCCGGCCTGGTGAAATGCGGGGCTTCAAGGAGTCCTCCTTCGAACGACTCGCTCACTGCCGATTCATCGTTGCCCATCACGCCCGGGATCAGCCGAGCTACTGCCTCGATGATCACACAGGCGGCAACCTCGCCACCGCCCAACACGTAGTCACCGATCGACACTTCCCCGTCACACAGCCCCGTCACCACGCGATGGTCGACGCCTTCGTAGCGCCCGCACAACAACGAAAAGCCTCCGGAAGCAGCGAACGACTTTGCCATCGCCTGATCGAAGCGTCTCCCACCCGGCGACAACAACAGCAGCGGTCTCGGTGGCTGCGCTGAACGAACACTGGCGAAAATCGGTTCGGGTCGCATGACCATGCCGGCTCCACCTCCGAACGGCGCATCATCGACGGTGCGATGGGCATCGGAGGTGTGTTCACGAAGGTCGTGAACGCGCAGGTCGAGCAGCGACGCCGTGCGTGCACGGCCGAGCAGGCTCTCTGAGCAGAAGCCGTCGACAAGCGTCGGAAAAATGGTGAAGACGTCGATGCGCATGGGAGGCGTCGGTTCTTGCGACGACGACTCGGTTACCAGTGCGTCGGATCAAGTGTCATGCTGTGCGACGATTCAGTCGTCGAGAAAATCGACGTCGACCTCGACGCCGTCTTTTTCGGCAGCGGCCCGCACGAGTGCGCGGATGTTCTGCGCGGTACGACCACGACGTCCGATGACTCGACCGAGATCGCCATCGGCGACGCGAACCTCGAGGATGATGACGCCGTCATCGTCGACTGCTTCCACGCGAACGGAATCGGGGTTGTCGACGATGGAACGAACGATGTGATCCAGCACTTTCGTGGCAACGGTTGCCTCGGCCACGGCGGACTACTTCTTCTTCGGAGACTTGGTGGCCATGAACTCGCTCCACAAGCCACTGACTTCCAGCAACTTGCGTACGCGCTCGGTGGGCAGAGCACCCTTGTTGAGCCACTGCATCACCTTGGAGTTGTCCACCGCGAAGCCCGATGGGTTCTCCAACGGACGGTACGTGCCGACGATCTCGAGGAACTCGCCGTTGCGGGCCTTCTTGGTATCAGCCGCGACGACGCGATAGTGCGGCTGCTTGGTCTTGCCGACGCGGGCCAGACGAAGTTTGACGGACATGTTGCTCCTGACGTGAAATCGATATCCCGAGCGAACCGCCGCGGGCTCTGAGCAGGCTATCGGGAGGGCAGGCGACCGCCAAACTGCTTCATCATCTTTTGCATCTCGGCAAACTGCTTCACCAGACGGTTGACATCCTGCACCTGCGTACCGCTGCCCTTGGCGATTCGGGTGCGCCGGCTGCCGTTGATGATTTGAGGGTTCTCGCGCTCGGCCGGTGTCATCGATCGAATGATGGCCTCCGTGCGCTTCACCTGGTCGTCGCCGATTTCGGCTCCCTTCAATTGCGCCCCGACACCGGGCAACATACCGAGCACGTTCTGCAGTGGGCCCATTTTCTTCAATTGTTGGAGCTGCTCGAGGAAGTCGTCCAACGTGAACTTCCCATCGACGAGTTTCTTGGCCGCCTTCTCGGCCTCCTCTTTCTCGAAGACCTGCTCGGCCTGCTCGATGAGCGAGAGCATGTCGCCCATGCCCAGGATTCGGCTGGCCATGCGGTCGGGGTGGAACTGCTCAAACGCGTCGAGCTTCTCCCCCGTGGCAGCGAATGCAATCGGCTTGCCGATGACTTCCTTCACCGACAACGCGGCACCACCACGGGCATCGCCGTCAAGCTTGGAGAGGATCACGCCATCGATGGCGAGCGTTTCATTGAATGCCTCGGCGACGCCGACCGCATCCTGACCGGTCATCGCGTCAACGACGAGGAACGTGTAGCGCGGCGTGACCGTCTCGCTGATGCGGCGAACCTGCTCCATCATCTCTTCGTCGATGGCCAACCGTCCTGCGGTATCGACGATCAAGACGTTGCGACCGAGACGTCGCGCTTCCTCCAAACCGAGGCGAGCGGTTTCCACCGGGTCGCCTGGTGCGCTGAAGACCGGCACGCCAACTTGCTGGCCGAGCACTCGCAACTGCTCCACCGCTGCCGGGCGCTGCAGGTCGGCGCCGACCAACATCGGTTGTCGACCTTGTTTCTTGAACCACGCCGCCAACTTGGCAGCACTGGTGGTCTTTCCGGAACCCTGCAAACCAGCCATGAGCACCACGGTGGGTGGCTGGCTGGCGTAAGTGATCTTGAGGGTTTCGCCACCGAGTAGCCCTATCAGTTCGGCCTGCACCGTCTTGACCACCTGCTGTGCGGGGTCGAGCACCTTGGACATCGCCTCGCCAACGGACTTCTCACGGATGCGGGCCAACACGTTGCGCACCACGGCGACGTTGACGTCGGCTTCCAGGAGTGCCGTACGGATTTCCGCGAGAATCTCGTCGACATCGGCTTCGCTCAGACGGCCACGATTGCGAAGCTTGCCGACCACCGCACCAAGGCGGTCGCTCAGCGAGTCAAACATGAGAACGAAAATCTACCGCTGCACGTCGGTGCACCCGCCGTGCCAATCGCGCGGTATCACGCGCTTATTCGTCGAAGAGGGCGTCGACGAATTCGTGCGGCTCGAACGGTGCGAGGTCGGCGATGGTTTCGCCGAGACCAACCAATTTCACGGGGATGCCGAGCTCAGTTTCGATCGCGAACACGATGCCCCCCTTCGCCGAACCGTCCAACTTGGTGAGCACCACTCCCGTTACCTGCGTGGCGTCGGCGAATTGCCTCGCCTGCACCAAACCGTTCTGTCCCGTGGTTGCATCGATCACCAGCAACACCTCGGTGACGACTCCGGCGGCCTTCTCGGCCACTCGCCGCACCTTGCGGAGTTCGTCCATCAGGTTGGTGTTGGACTGCAATCGACCGGCCGTGTCGGCGAGAACCAGGTCCATCCCGCGGGCTGCCGCACTCTGTACGCCGTCGAACACCACCGACGATGGGTCGGCTCCCTCCGCACCGCGCACGATCGATGCGCCGGTACGTGTTGCCCAGGTTTCCAGTTGCTCTCCGGCTGCGGCGCGAAACGTGTCGCCGGCAGCCATCAGCACGCTGCGCCCGAGCCCCATCTGTTGTGCAGCAATCTTGGCGAGGCTGGTGGTTTTTCCGGCACCGTTGACGCCGACCATCATCCAGATGTTCGGTGTGCCACGAGCAGGATCGAAGGTCAACGAGCGATCCGCGCCGTCGAGGCGTGACGCCATGTCGCTGCGCAGTGCGGCGACGAGCGCGACGGGGTCGGTAATTTCGCGCTGCTTTACGCGTGCTCGTAGACCATCGAGCAGTGCCGTGGTTACCTTCACCCCGAGATCGGCGCGCAACATCGCCTCTTCGAGGTCGTCCCACGTTGCCTGGTCGATGGCGCTACGGCGAAGTACGCCGGTAGTGGCGTTGGCAAACACGCCTCGCGCCCGTGAGAGGCGATCGCGAAAGCTTGGCGGAGCGGCAGCCGGTGCTGGTGGCGTTTCAACGGCGGCCTGCGCCGGCGGCACCGTTGGCGCAGGCGCGATCGCTGGTGCCGAGCGGCGTGAGCGTCGGGCAACGACGACCCCACCACCCAAAACAACGACCGTCGCCACAATGGCGACGTAAAGCCAGAGGTCGTTCACGCCGACTTGGCGGCGACGCGCTCCACCACCACGCGCGACGAACCGCCGGGCTGCATGGTGACACCAAGCAGACTGTCGCCTGCTTCCATCGTTCGCTTCTGGTGACTGACGATGAGCAACTGTGCTTCTTGTCGGAACTCTTGAATGAGTCCGAGGAAGCGGTGCAGGTTTACGTCGTCGAGGGCCGCCTCGACTTCGTCCATCACGTAGAACGGAGAAGGTCGACTACGGAACACTGCAAACAGGAACGCCAACGCAGTGAGTGCTCGCTCGCCGCCCGACAGCAACGACAACTTCTTTATGTTCTTGCCACCAGGCTTGGCTTCCACCTCGATACCCGTGTTGAGCAGGTCGTCGGGCATGGTGAGAACAAGTCGACCGGTGCCTCCCGGGAAGAGCGAAGCAAACAACTTCGCGAAATTGTCGCGCACGTCGGAGTAAGCAGCGGCGAACGTTTGCTGGATTTCCAGGTCCACCTGCTTGATGACCTTCACCAATTCGCGACGTGAGTTCTTCACGTCCTCGAGCTGTTCTTCCAGGAACGTGTTGCGTTGTTGTAGCGCCTCGAATTCTTCGAGAGCCAGCGGATTGATCGGGCCCATGATTCGTAGTTCGCGTTCCAGTTCGCGAACCTTGAGGATCGGGGTCATGCCATCGGGTAATTCCGGTGCCGGCGTATCGATGGCCACCTGCGGCTCCACTTCCAGATCGCGACGCAGCGTGTCGATCGATGCTTCGAGACGTACACGTACCTCGCCCTGCTCGAGCTCCACACGGCGACCCAGCTCGCGGCGCTCCTCGAGGGCCTTTTCGTTCGACTGGCGTTCCTTGCGCGCCTCGTCAAGCCGACGCGAAATCTCGCGCATTTCGTTGCTTTGGCGCGCACGCAACTCGTGCAGATCACGCTGGCGACCGTTGAGCGCGTTTACGATCCGCTCGACTTCCTTCATGGCATCGGCAAGTTGCTGCAACTGCTGGTCGATGCGCTGCGTGCGACGCACGGCGTCGCGGCGCGCCTCGGAGTCGCCACCCAAACGACCTTCGATGTCGGCCAGGCGTGTGCGCAAGAGACGCTCTCGTTGCTCCAGGCCTGCCACTTCCACGTCGTGGGCTTGGGCAACGTCGCGCTCGGCTTCGGCTGCGGTGGCCGCGCGGGCTTCGGCTCCGCGAGCGTCGGCCAACGCCGTGCGAGCAGTGCCAAGTGCCAACTCCGCCTCCACCAAGTGGGCTGCGGCGTCTCGTGCGGTGGCCTGTGCTTTTGCCAGCGCCTCGGCGCTGACCTGCGACAAACCGACCCGCAGCGCGGTAGCCGCCAGGCGATCTCCGTCACGGGTGACCACCACGGCATTGGGGTCGCCGAGTGCGGCATCCACCGCCGCGTCGAACGATGCAGCCAACGACACTCGCGACAGCAATACGTCCAGCAAATGATTGACGTCACCCTCGTGTGAACCAGAGCGGGCACGGACGTGTGCGCGAAGTTCGCGCGATGGATTGACGGTCGCGGACGCCAGCGAATCCAACGCCAATACCGCACCCGGGTTCTTGGTGGCGCGCAGGTGCCCGAGTGCCGCTCGTGCATTGGCGGTGTCGTCAACGACAACCGCCGCGATCGATTCGCCCAGTGCCGCTTGCACGGCAGAACGCCACTCGTCGTCGATGTCGATCAGATCGAGCAGGGTGCCAAGGCTTCCCGCGGCTTCGTGCAAGGTTCTAGTGCTGAGTGCCTGTGCGTCGATCGACGCCTGCAATGCCTCGACGCGTGCCGCCGAGGCCGCGGCACCACTCGAGGCAGTGGCATGCGCAACGATGGCTTCGTCCAGTGCACCTTGCGCATTCGATGTGAGCACCTGAGCCGCCGCCAGTTCGGCCGATGCCTGACCGCTCGAAGCGTTGGCGGAGAGGTCGCGCAACTCCTGGGCGACCTCCTCGAGCTGGTGTCGCACCGAGGCCGCTTCGCCTTCGAGTTGTGCCTCCACCCCGGAGTCCATCACTTGACCACGTTCACGCTCGATGGAACGTCGACGTTCGGCCAAAACCTGCACCAAGCCGCGGGCACGACCACGGAGGTTCTCCACTCTCACTAGTTCGTCGTTGATGGTGCTGTCACCACGAGCCGACAAATCAGCTTCGTCCGACATGACGGCTGCGTCCAAGGCCGAGAGTCGGGCACGCAATTCGTTCTCGGCCGCGTCACCGGCAGCCTTTTGTTCTGCAAGTGCCTGCAGGCGCGCCTGCAAACCGCCGATCTCGCGACCCGCGACATGCAAACGCAGAACGCGCAGTTCGGCGACCAACGCCCCGTGACGTCGCGCGGCATCGGCTTGACGCTCGAGCGGCTTCAACTGACGACGCACCTCGCGCAACAAGTCCTGCGCGCGCATGAGGTTGCCTTCGGTGCTCTCCAACCGACGCTCGGCTTTCTCCTTGCGCTTGCGATGCTTCAAGACACCGGATGCTTCTTCGATGATCGAACGACGATCCTCCGGCCGCGCGTTCAACACGGCATCGATCTGCCCCTGACTCACAATGACGTGCTGCTGACGACCCACGCCCGCATCGGACAACAGTTCCTGCACGTCGAGCAAGCGACAATTCACGCCGTTGATGGCGTACTCGCTCTCACCAGTGCGAAACAGGGTGCGTGTGACGGTGACTTCGGAGAACTCGATGGGCAACAGCCCGGCTGAGTTGTCGATGGTGAGTGACACCTCGGCGCGGCCGAGGGCGGGTCGCTTGGCGGTACCGGCAAAGATGACGTCGTCCATCTTCTGACTGCGCACCGAAGAAGGTGCCTGTGCGCCAAGCACCCAGGCGATTGCGTCGACCACATTGCTCTTGCCAGAACCGTTGGGGCCCACCACCACGGTGACACCGGGTTCGAGTTCCATGGTGGTCGAGTCGGCGAACGACTTGAACCCCTTCATGGTCAAGGACTTGAGAAACATCTCCGAAAACAGTAGTTGGTTGGGTGTCGTCGACGGCTCAATGCTGACAGCGGGGACAAAAGCACGTCGAGCGCCCGGCCACGACACGTCGCAGGATGGTGCCCGTGCGACAGGTGAGGCAGCGCTCTCCGGCGCGGTCGTACACCCGATGCTCGGTTTGAAACCAGCCGGGCTCGCCATCGATTCCGACGTATTGCGTGTCGTCGAGCGTGCTTCCGCCCTTTTCGACCGCGTCGCTCAGGACGTAGTGAATCGCCTCCAGCAGTCGATTTCGGGTTGACGCGTTCAGACGCGACGGAAGACGGTCGTGTCGAAGCCGTGCGCGATGCAGGATTTCGTCGGCATAAATATTGCCGATGCCGGCGATACGGCGCTGATCCAGTAGGAGGGCCTTCAAGTTGCCTCGGCGACCCCGAAGTATCGACGCAAGCGTTGCTTCGTCCAACCCGTCCACGATCGGATCGGGCCCGAGTCGCCCGAGTTCGGGGGCCACCCGCTGCTGGTCGTCGCGATCGAACACCACCACCTCGCCGAACGTTCTGGGGTCGACGAACCACATCTCGTGACGCGCTCCGTTCTTGTCCGGCGAGAGATGCATCACCACGTGGGTGTGCGGTGGTCTGGCGGAATCGGCGTCCGCCACCAACACTCGCCCGCTCATTCGTAGGTGCATCATGAGCACACCACCCGAATCGAGATCGCACAACAGGTATTTGCCGTGGCGACGGGCCGCGATCAATCGAGTGCCGGTGAGACCGTCGATAACTGCTTCACGTCCTTGGCGGCGCACGGTTCGCTCGCGGAATACCTCCACACGTTCGATGACGCGCCCGACGGCGCGGCGCTCGATACCGCGACGCACGGTTTCCACTTCTGGCAATTCAGGCACGATGAATTACTCGGCGCTCGTCGCGTCAGGCATCGCCGTTGCGCAGCGAGTCGATTGCCTCGGCCGCGGCCTCTTGCTCGGCGGCCTTCTTGGTGCGTCCGGTTCCAGATCCGCGACGGCGACCTGCAAGGAGAACGTCGGCAAAGAACACCTTGTCGTGGTCGGGGCCTTCATCGCGCAATTCGTATACGGGTGCCGGCAGTTCGTGTTCGGCGGCAAGCTCCTGCAACTGTGTCTTCGGGTCCAGGTACTTGAGCCCCGGCACCGCCCCCGCAATCTCGGGAGCCAACAGTTTGAGCGACAACTGATGTGCCACCTGGGTGCCAGCATCAAGAAACACCGCGCCGATGACTGCTTCGAAGGCGTTTGCCAGGATCGAGGTTTTGTCCGCGCCACCGCCGGCGGCCTCGCCGCGACCCAACCGAATGAAACGCCCGAGCTCGAGCCGTCGCGCCGCCACGGCAAGTGCCTCGGCATTCACCACGCTCTTGCGTAGATCGGTGAGTACACCCTCGTCGAAGTCGGCGTGGCGGCGGTACATCTCGTCGGCAAGCACGAAACCCACCACTGCATCACCCAGGAACTCCAGCCGTTCGTTCGACGGCTCGCCTTCGTGTTCGGCGGCATACGACGAATGCGTCATTGCAAGTTTGAGCAACGAGAGGTCTCGAAATTCGTGCCCGATTGCAATCGCGCACTCGCGAAGCGTGGACTCGTTCATGGTGAGACGCTCACGAAGTAGCGCTCACCGCCACCGCAGTACGAATCTTCTCGACGATGTCACCCTGCACCATGTCGCGCGCAACCTTGATGCCGTTCACCATCGCGCGCGCGCTGGATGACCCGTGCGAGATGATGCACACACCGTTGAGCCCCAGCAGCATTGCCCCACCCGTGGTGTCGGGGTCGAACTGCGAGTACAGGTCGAGGAACGCCGGCATCAATGCATCGGCGTGTTCCTTGTACTGGGGTTGACCAACCGCGGTGAACAGGGCCTTCACCACGGTTTTGAGCGCACCCTCCAAACTCTTCAACGCCACGTTGCCGGTGAAACCGTCGGTGACCACCACGTCCACGTCCGTGGTCATGATGTCGCGACCCTCCACGTTGCCGACGAAGTTGATGCCCTGGTGGGCCGACAACAACTCATAGGCCTGCTTGCGCAACGTGTCGCCCTTGCCCGGCTCTTCACCAATGGACAGCAGCCCCACCTTCGGCGACGCGATGCCGTAGCGCTCCTTGGAGAAGACGGAACCCATCGTCGCAAACTGCGTGAGCCACGCGGCCTCCACCTCCGCATTGGCGCCGGCATCGAGCAGGATCGTCGGAGTTGAACCCGGGACGGGAATTGGCGTGGCAATCGCAGGACGCTTCACCCCGTCGATGCGACCCATTCGCAACAGGGCCGATGCCATCGTGGCACCGGTATTGCCCGCCGAGATCATGGCACTGGCAACGCCGTCGCGAACTGCTTCGGCGCTACGCACCAGTGTGGAGTCCTTCTTCTTCTTCACGGATCCGGCAGGGTCTTCGTCCATACCGATGACTTCCGTCGCCACCAGCAACTCCAGTTCTCCACGATCGGCGAGATCTGCGGGACCAACGAGCAAGACGGGAATACCCTCTGCTGCCGCCTGGCGAGCGCCCGCAACGATTTCGGCGGGAGCTTTGTCGCCTCCCATGGCGTCGACGGCAATCGGCTTCATGACCTGGAAATCAGACTAAACGTTGCACCTTCGGAACGTGGCGCCGTGCCTTCGGGCGTACACGTCCGAGCGCAGATGGCGCCCAAACGGCGCGAGCCGGAACTACTTGACGGCGTAGGCGACGCGGCCCTTGTACCAACCGCAGTTGGCACACACGACGTGCGGCTTCTTCACGGTGCCACAGCGTGGGCAGGTGCTCTTGGCTGGCGTGTGCAAACGCATGTTGATGGATCGGCTGGTGCGTCCGCGGGCCTTGGAGCGCTTTTTCTTTGGTACGGCCATTTCGTCACTCTACCGTGCGCTCGTACGGCTCAGGCAGGGTGGATGATGGCGCGCATCCGCCCGGACGCCTCACGCTTCGTCGAGTTTGCCTCGCAGGGCATCCAACGCAGCCCAACGTTCATCACGTGTTTCATTCACGCATGAACAGGTGGTGGTTGCAAGGTCGGCACCACACTGTGGGCACAGCCCCGGGCAATCCGGGCGGCACAGTGGGGCGTCGGGCACCGCCAGTAGCACTGCCTCGCGTACCGGCAGGGTGAAGTCGATTTGATCGCCCACGAGTGGTTCGGCATCGCCGTCTACCGCGAGATTTTCCGCTGCGTCGGCACCGCGACGATGCGCCGACACCTCGCGCGAGAACGCCTCGTGCACCTCGGCATCGGCAACACCGGACACGGGCCGCAAACATCGACGACACACCGAGACCCAACCGACGGTGGCACTCCCCTGCGCAACGATGCCCGTGGACGAACTTTCCAGATCGATCTCCACCTTCACATCGGAGTCGTTAGCGATACGTGAATCGGCGAAGTCGAACACTTCGGCTTTGGCCACCACGCTGACGGATTTTTCCGACCCCGGTCGTCGCAGGAGATCCAGAACGTTCACGACGAGCGCAGAACTCATTTCAGTGGGTCTCCCGAACCGAATTCCGTCGACGCATCGAGCGGTGCGTCAGTCGAATTCGCGGGTGCGATCGACTTCTTGGTCGAAGAACTCACCCGACATGTCGGGGGCGTCCTGGGTCATCTGTTCGTTCGCTTCCTGCACCCCGGTGATGGAGAGTCGGTCGCGGCCGTGCTTGATGGTCTTCATCAAACGGTCGATGAGAATCTCCACGCTGCCGAGGCGACGGTCGAGGAAGTCCTCCGTTTCGCTCTTCAAGCGGCGGGCGGTGGACTCGGCCTCGTCGATGATTTGGCGCGCCCGAGCCTCGGATGCACGCACCACCTCGGTGCGCTGCACCATTCGTTCGGCTTGCGTACGTGCAGCCTCGATGATCTCGTCGGCTTCACGCTGCGAGCGGTTGAGGAAGTTCTCCTTTTCCTTCAGCATGAAGCGGGCCTCGCGAACCTCGTGCGGCAAACAGGCAATGGCATCCTCCAACAGCGCCACCACCTCCTCCCGATCGATGCGTGGGGTGCTGGAGAGCGGCACGTTCGGTGCCTTGGAGATCAGGTCGATGAGGTCGAGGAGGATCTCCTCGGCGTCGCCCATCTGTACGTCGGGGAGTTCCTCTGTGGGGAGATCGTCGTTGTCGGTCATGTCGTTGCTCCGCTTGGGTTAGCGGCGAGTGCGGCTCGCCAATGCCTTGGCAACTGGTGCTGTAACCATCGCCGAAGCGTCTCCACCGTAGTGCGCAATCTCGCGCACGAAGCGACTACTTATATACGCGTGATCCGGCAACGCAAAGAGCACCATCGTGCGCACGCCGGACACCGTGTAGTTGGTGTGGGCCATCTGCGATTCCACGTCGAAGTCAGTGGCACTGCGCAGGCTCTTCACGATGCATGTTGCACCCACCTTTTTTGCTGCATCCACGGCCAACCCGGCGTGCGGCTCCACCCGGATGCCCGCCAGATGGGCGGTGGATTCCTTGGCCAGCTGCACACGCTCGTCGACCGAGAACATTCCCGACGGCTTCTCGGGGTTGTGCATCACGGCGATGACCACCGAGCCAAAGATGCTCGCGGCCTGCGCTGCAACGTCGAGGTGCCCGAGATGGAAGGGGTCGAAACTGCCGGGATACAGCACCACGTGCGGGGTTGCCATCGTCTTCTACGGTACCCGTCGGCGTGTGGCTAAGTGACTCGCCGAAGGAACGTCACGTGGGTGCGTCCGTAACGCTTTTCACGCAATACTTCCCAACCCGCAGGGGCCGCAACGGGTGCCGCGGCTTCGGCCACCACCAAATTGCACGGTACGACGGCGAGAAACTCGGGCCACTCGGCGAAGTCGTACGGTGGGTCGGCAAGTGCCAGCGTTGCGTCGGTGCATTGGGCAACGTGCACCATCGCATCACCGCGCACCACGGTGCTGCGATCGGCAACTCCGAGCGTTTCGATGTTGCTGGTCAATGCCTCGAGAGCACGCTTGTCGCGCTCGATGAAGGTGACGTGGCCCGCGCCACGGCTGAGTGCCTCGATGCCGAGTGCGCCAGTGCCTGCATAGCAGTCGACAATGTGGGCACCGGTCAAGTCGTAATGACTGCCGAGGCTGTTGAAGATGGCCTCGCGAGCCATGTCGGTGGTGGGTCGGGTCGCTTTGCCCTCGGGCGATTCGATTCGGCGCCCGCGCAACTCCCCTGCCACTACTCGCACGCGTTCAACGCTACGAGGATTGGTGTTCACATCTGCTTGACTGTTGCCGTGAGCGACGACTCGGTTGACGGCGAATTGCGGCGAACCGAACCCCCTGCCGACACGATCATCTGCGTGGATTGCGGGGGTACTGCGCATCTCATCACTCCTCCACCCGAGGATCGAGCGTGGTTTGTGGGGGAAGTCACTGCATACCGCTGCAGTGACTGCCGCGACCGTTGGGACTTGGTATTGGAATAGCAAGCTCTACGACATCACCTAACGCACTGCGGGTGAACTAAGTTCGCCTGCGCCTATCGTCGGTCTGCGACTTGCCGATGTTGCCGCTGGCGCCGACGTACCGGTTCCACTGATCTACAAGTACTTCGGCGATCATGACGGACTCATTGGCGACGTGCTCGATGATGTTCTGCCGCTGGTGCCCAAGCCCGACGACGCCTGGCGGCGCGAGCGAAGTTGGCTCGGATGATCATCGCCTTTTCGGATGGCTTCTCCAACAACGACTTGAGCGGCCAGCCACTCACCAACGCAGAATACGAACCGCCGATTCGCCAGGTGCTTGCAGCCCACATCTTCTGAGTCGCGGGCGCCGACACTGGTTCGAGCGTCATCACTGGTCCGGGCAGTGTCACTGGTCCGGGCAGTGTCACTGGTCCGGGCGTCGCTCAATCCTTGGTGAGGAACTCCTTCTCCTCACGAGCGAGGAGCAGGTTCACCTCGCTTGCGAGTTCGCGGTTTCGCTTCAATGAAGGATCGGCGTCAATGATCTCGAATGCCGCTTCACGTGCAGCCGTGATGAGCTTCTCGTCGCGGCGCAATGAGGCGAGTTTCAAGTCGCTCGCACCTTTTTGTGCCGTGCTCATGAGCGTGCCTTCGCCGCGCAGTTCGAGATCGACTTCCGCCAGATAGAAACCGTCGGTGGACTTCACCAACGCATCCACTCGTTCCATACCCACGTGAGGGTTCTGGCGCACCAACCAACAGCGGCTTGCGATCGATCCGCGACCGACGCGACCGCGCAACTGATGCAACTGGGCGATACCGAATCGATCCGCGTCCAACACGATCATGCACGTGGCATTCGGAACATCGACGCCGACTTCGATGACGGTGGTTGACACCAATACATCGAACTTGCGCGCACGGAACTTGGACATCACGTCGTCCTTTTCCTGCGACGACATGCGACCGTGCAACAAACCCACCTTGTACTTGGCTAACTCGCCCCTGCGAAGCGACTCGTGGATCTTCTCGGCTGCCGCCACCTCCATTTTGTCGCTCTCTTCGATCATCGGACACACCACGAAGGCCTGCTGCCCGACGTTCAGTGCCGCACGAATGTCGTTCCACATCGATTCCACCTCGCCGCTCGACCCGCCGGAGCCGTCGCTGTCCACTACGGCCATGGTGGCGATCGGCGTTCGACCGGGCGGAAGTTCGTCGAGCACGCTCACCTCCAGATCGCCGTACACGGTCATGGCTGCAGTTCGCGGAATCGGCGTTGCCGTCATCACCAGCACGTCGGGTGTGGTGTGTTGCTCGCCCGCACCCTTACCTCGCAGTGCCGCTCGCTGTTCGACACCGAACCGATGCTGCTCGTCGATCACCACCATTCCGAGGGATGCGAACTCCACGCCGTCCTGGATCAGCGCATGGGTGCCGATGACGATGTCCACGCCACCACTGGCCAGATCCTTCAGTACGTCACGGCGACGCTCGCCCGTTACTCGACCCGTGAGCAGCTCCACCCGCAACTGGCGCTCACCGAACAAGTTGCCGTCGTCGGGCACCCTCAGATCGGCAAGGAGCCGTTGTATCCCCGCGAAGTGCTGTTCGGCCAGCACTTCGGTGGGAGCCATCAACGCGCCCTGATGTCCACCTTGCACCGCCACCAACATCGCCGCAACCGCCACCACCGTCTTGCCGCTGCCCACGTCGCCTTGCAACAGGCGGTGCATCGGAACGGGCTTTGCGAGGTCTGCGTTCACCTCGTCGACCACTCGCCGCTGCGCAGCGGTGAGCGGAAACGGCAACGCGTCGACGAACCGCTTCTGCATCTCACCCGCCATGTCGTGACGGATACCGGTGTTGTCGCGCTCGAATGCGCGCTTGCGACCCACCAACACCAGTTGCACGCGCAAGAGTTCGTCGAATGCCAGGCGCTCACGGGCGCGTTCCTTGTCGACGATGCTCTCGGGAAAATGGATGGTGTTGAGCGCGGAGTGGCGGTCGATGAGTGACAGTCGTTCGCGAATCCGCGTGGGTAGTGGGTCACCGATGGTTCGGGGAGCCGCGCGATCGAGCGCGTTGCGAACCCAACTCGCGATCTCCCACGTGGAGAGGTTCGCCTTCTCGCTTTGTGGATAGATCGGCACGATGCGACCCGTCTTGTCGCCGATGATGTCCACCACCGGATTGACCATCTGCAACTTGCCGCGAAACCGTTCCGGCTTGCCGAACACCGCGATTTCGGCATCGGTTTTGAGTTGCCGCTCGCGCCACGGCTGGTTGAAGAACGTGAGCGATATGGATCCGGTGGTATCGCCGACGGTTGCCGTCACCATGCTTCGCCGCGTGCGCAACGGCACTCGGCGAACGTTGCGAACCTTCACCAGCACCAGCGTCTCGACACCTTCCACCAAGTCGCCCACGTGTGCTTCGTTTGTGCGGTCCACGTAGCGACGTGGATACGTGGTGAGCAGATCCAAGACGGACTCGATGCCAACTTCCACCAACGCCTCTCGACGTTTGTCGCCCACTCCTTTGATGGTGGAAATGTCCAGCCCCGCCAAGTCGCGGAGGGTGAGCGGTGCGTCGGCCATGCCGCGCCGAAGTTACTCCACCCCGAACAAGTACGGGTACAACGGCTGGCCGCCGCGATGCACTTCGCAGGAGATTTCCGGGAAGTGTTCGCCCATCCACCCGGTGATGCGGTCGGTGGTTTCCGCACTGGCATCCACTCCCGCAATGATGGTGAGCAATTCCCGATCATCGGCGACGATGTGCGTGAGCAAGGCGGTGGCGCAGTCGAACACGTTCGCTGCAACGGCCACCACGCCGTCGCCACGCACGAGACCGATTACGTCACCCTCCTTCACGTTGCCGGCGTCGGTCTTGGTGTCGCGGACGGCGACGGTGATTTCGCCGGTCACCACCGCGGCCGCGGCCTTGGCCATTGCACTTCCGTTGTGCTCCGCCGAAGCCTCCGGATCGTATGCCACCAACGCAGCGAGTGCTTCGGGCATCGAGCACGTGGGAACGACGCGGACGTCCTTCTTGGTAAGGCCATCCACCTGTTGGGCCACGGGAATGATGTTCTTGTTGTTCGGCAGGACCACCACGTGCTGGGCGTTCATGTGCTCGACGGCATCCAACAACTCCTGCGTCGACGGATTGAGGGTTTGTCCTCCCGTCACCACGCCATGCACACCGAGGTTGCCGAACAGTTCGGCGATGCCGTCGCCACTCGCCACCGCCACCACGGCACACGTCACCGCCGGAAGTGCCGCGTGAACCTTGGCACCGGGCCTGCCGCCACCGGCCGCGCCGGCGCCAGGCGGCGGTGCCCCGAGTTGGGCCTCCCGCTTCTCGTGTTCTTCTGCAACCTCTTCGAACAAATCCGTGACGCGAATCTGGTGCGGCCTCCCGCCGAGCGCAATCGGCGCCTCGATCGCCGCCCCGATGTCGTTGGTGTGAACGTGACAGTTGTAGAGACCTTCACCGCCCACCACCACGATGGAGTCGCCGATCTCGCCCCACTTTTGTTTGAACGCCTTCGACTTGGAGTCGTCGATCTCCAGAAGGAACATCACCTCGTAGCGCAGTTCGCTCACGTCCACCACGCCCTCGGCGTCGCCGCGCTTCATTACGGCGATGAGTTGCTCGGTGTTCGGACCGGCGATGTTCTCGGGTTCCGGAAGTGGCTCACCCTCGACCACGTGCAATGCCGAATCGAGGAACAACAAGAAGCCCGCACCGCCCGCATCCACGACTCCGGCGTCCTTCAACACGGGTAGCAGTTCCGGCGTGTTGGCCAACGACTCGCGACCCGCGGCGCGCGCAACGCGCAACATTGCCGCCAGTGTCGCTCCGTCGTTTGCGGCACGAACGGCAGCGTCCGCGGTCTCGCGAACCACCGTGAGGATGGTGCCCTCGATCGGCTTCAACACCGACTCATACGCCGCGACCGATGCCGCCTTCAATGCCTCTGCAACCTTCGTCGCACCGTGTTCACGCGCGGATTTCATGGTGGCGGAGAGTCCACGCAGGATCTGGCTGAGAATGACGCCGCTGTTTCCCCGTGCACCCATGAGCGACCCGTGACTGATTGCGTTGCACGTTTCGTCCAATGCACCCGGACGCTTCTCCAGCTCGGCCACCACGGCGTCCAGCGTTCGCATCATGTTGGTGCCGGTGTCGCCATCCGGAACCGGATACACGTTCAATTTGTTGATGTCGGCTTGATGGCGTTTCAGGGTGTCTCGATACGTCACGAGGGTGTGACGCAAGGCATCGGGACCCAACTGTTCCAGCACGGGCACGCCGAAAGGCTACCTGTGATACCTTTTTGACGTATGCAAGGCGTCGTCAAGGCGTTCAATCCGACGACCGGAGACGGTGTCGTATTGCGCGATACCGATCTCTCCGAATACGAACTTGCTCCCGACGCTCTAGCGGGTTCCATCTTTCGCATGTTGCGCCAAGGACAGCGAGTGAACTTCAGCCTCGATGGCGCAGGGCGCGCGACGCAACTGCGAATCGGCTCCGAAAGGGACATGGGCACGCCGGGCTACTAGCCCGAACGCTCCTTGCACAACAACGGCAATGCTGATGCGTTCCGCCAACGACCGCCTCAACGCGTGGGTAGACGACTGGGCGGCCATTCTGCAACCCGACTCCATCCGCTGGTGCGACGGATCGCAAGCCGAGTACGACGAGTTGTGTGCCGAGTTGGTTGCGGCCGGCACCTTCACCAAGTTGAACGACGTCAAACGCCCCAACTCGTACTGGGCACACAGCGATCCGGGTGACGTGGCGCGCGTCGAGGATCGCACCTTCATCTGCTCGGAGCGCGAGATCGACGCCGGCCCGAACAACAATTGGCGCGCACCCGCCGAGATGCGTCGTGAGCTCACCGCGCTGTACACCGGTGCAATGCGTGGGCGCACCATGTACGTGGTGCCCTTCAGCATGGGGCCGCTCGGCTCCGACATCGCACACATCGGCGTGCAGCTCACCGACTCCGCCTACGTCGCGGTCAACATGCGCATCATGACACGAATGGGCAAGGGTGCCCTCGACGTGCTCGGTAACGACGATTGGGTGCCGTGCGTCCATTCCGTCGGCGCACCGCTCGCAGCGGGACAAGATGACGTGGCATGGCCCTGCAATCCCGATAACAAGTACATCGTTCACTTTCCAGAAACTCGAGAAATCTGGTCGTACGGGTCTGGCTACGGCGGAAACGCACTGCTCGGCAAGAAGTGCTTCGCGCTACGCATCGCTTCGGTGATGGCGCGTGACGACGGCTGGCTGGCCGAACACATGCTGATCTTGAAACTCACCAACCCCGCGGGTGAGTACAAGTACATTGCCGCCGCATTCCCTTCGGCATGCGGAAAGACCAACCTGGCCATGCTGGAGCCGACCATTCCCGGATGGAAGGCGGAAACCGTGGGCGACGACATCTGCTGGATGAAATTCGGCGACGATGGTCGCTTGTATGCGATCAATCCCGAGGCGGGCTTCTTCGGAGTTGCGCCTGGAACCGGCTGGGTGACCAACGCCAACGCAATGCACACGTTGCACGGCAACTGCATATTCACCAACACCGCGCTGACCGACGACGGCGACGTGTGGTGGGAAGGACTCGGCGAAACACCACCGGCACGGGCCACGGATTGGCGCAACAATGCGTGGACACCGGAGAGTTCCACTCCGGCCTCCCACCCCAACGCTCGATTCACGGCACCTGCTGCACAGTGCCCGTCGATTGCGCCCGAATGGCAGGATCCCCGCGGCGTTCCGATCTCGGCGATTCTCTTCGGCGGTCGTCGCCGAACGACCGTACCGCTCGTCACCGAGGCGTTCGATTGGAACCACGGCGTGTTCCTCGGATCGATCATGGCCAGCGAAACCACTGCAGCGGCGGGTGGCGAGGTCGGCAATCTGCGATTCGACCCGATGGCCATGTTGCCGTTCTGTGGCTACAACATGGCCGACTACTTCGCACACTGGCTGGAGATCGGAAAACACTCCACAGCCGCAAAGCTGCCCAAGATCTTCTTCGTCAACTGGTTCCGTCGCGATGAGGACGGTCGCTTCTTGTGGCCTGGATACGGGGAGAACTCGCGCGTGCTGAAGTGGGTGTTCGAACGAGTAGACGGAAAATCCACGGCACATCAGACCCCAATCGGCTTGTTACCGTCGCCCGATGCCATCGACACCACCTCGCTGAATGTGGCCGAGGATGACCTTGCTGCACTACTCAGCGTCGACAAGCCCGGCTGGGTCGCGGCCGTGCCGCAAATCAAGCAGCACTACGCGAGATTCGGGGATCACCTGCCGACGGAATTGTCCGCGGCACTCGGCACGCTCGAGCGTGCCCTTACCGCCTAGCCGCGCCGGCGCGGCACAACACCACACCGCGTGTTCACGTTCGCGTGGTCTAGCCCTGGCCAACCAGCATGGCGCGAATACCCAACCCCATGATGAAGAGGCCACCAAAGCCGTACAGCAGGTACACCCTCGACTTCAACTGCGCACGATACGAATAGATGATTGCAATGGCGATGATTCCGACGAAACCATAGAACGCATGGAACTGCGGGAACATCAACTTCTCCTTGTTCACCATGGCCACCCCCAACGCCACCTGCACGAACATGGTGAACTGCGCCAACGTCGTGAACCACCACAAGGCACGCGAGCGAAGCGAGACCATCTTGTGTGCACCGAGCGCCCACAGGCCAGCCATGGCGTTGCCGATGATCACCACCCACGCAAACCCGTTGTGCAGATCGGACAGGGTTGAGGCAAACATCACCGAAACGACGCTACCGAACGAGGGTGTCGGCCTCGTCGCCACCCTCGATCAACGCGAGCCCACCGTCAGTACCGACCTGCAGCGTGGTAATCGATGCATTGTCGAGGCTGCGGATGAGTACGCGATCATCGTCGAGTGCCAAACCAATCAGTGCATTGATGGCGATGAAATGCGAGAAGACCACCGTGTCATGTGTGGTCGATCGCGCCCACTGTGCCAGTGCCGAATGGAACTCGCGATACGCCTGACCGTCGGTGGCGAAGACCTGCGACCAGGTTCCTTGCATCACGCGTCGCAACCAGTCGGTTCGCTCCGTCAGCGCCACACCGATTGGAGATGGAATCTCCGAAACTCGTGGCTCCACCGTCGCAGACTTTCCGACCAACGCCGCGAACGGCACTGCCGTTTCTTGGCATCGTCGCAATGGGCTGCTCACGACGTGCACGTCACGCACGTTGCCGCTGACCCGTTCTGCGAGCCGTTCGGCCACATCCGCGGCTTGCTGCAACCCGACATCATCCAGCCCTGGATCCACGTCGGTGTCCCAGCCTGCGGCGGCACGACCGTGTCGCACCAGGTAGAGGTGGGCCATCAGTCCAGTAGTGAGGAGCGCTTCGTTGGGGCGGGCTCGCCAACCTTGATGAACCATTCGGTACCGAACGTGCGACGAAACGACTCCTCCGACATCTCCGTGGCGAAACCCGTGTCGTTCGCTTGGCTGGCATGCGCAGCAATGGCCTCGCGCTTGGCGTTGCAATGGTCCCCGACATCGATGTGGTGGGTGATCTTCGACTCCGGCTCCCCCATTGGATTTCCGTCGTCGGCGGGTTGACGCGGATCGAAGTCGTTGTCGCCGCCGTTTGCCTTCGACCACTCGAATTGCTCCACGAAGAAATCGCGGTTCAGGGTGACCTCGAACAAGTCACGAACTCCGGCCAGTTGCGCGGCACGGTGACCCACCTTGTGCACGTGCAGGTGGTCGGGATGTCCGTAGTTGCCGTGCCAGTCATAGGTGACCAACGCCAAGCGGTCGGCGGCTGCCTGCTCCTCGGCGATGATTCGTACCAGGCGCGTCGCTGCTTCGTCGACGTCGGAGCGGATGAAGGCGCCCTCGAGATCGTTTTGCGGCCAACCGTTCATGCCACTGTCCACGTAGCCGAGCCATTCATGCCTCGCCACACCGAGTGCTTCGCAGGATCGGGCCAACTCGTCTCGACGACGTTCGAGCAGCGCTTCCGGGGTGGCCACGTCGGCGGGGCGCTCACCGTGCCGTCCGTCCGTGGCAGTTACCAACACCACTCGATGCCCTTCGGCGGAATACTTGGCGATGGTTCCACCGCTGATGAGACACTCGTCGTCGGGATGGGCATGCAGGAAGAGAATGGTCGCCATCGCCGCCCTATTTCACGTTGGTTCGAGGCGACAGCTGGCGAGCCGCCCCCGATGCAATCAGTGCGTCGATACGTTCGGCGCCGAAACCCCAGTCGGCGAGCACAGCACTCGTGTGCTGTCCCGCGTGGGCCGGCGGCGTGGGCACGTCTGCGGTGGAGCGAGAGTATCGCGGTGCCGGTGCAGGCTGCGTGACTCCACCAACATCGATGAACGTCTCGCGCGCCACGTTGTGCGGATGTCGGGCGGCTTCGCTCATGCGCAGAACCGGCGCGTAACACACGTCGGTACCTTCCATGATGTCGTTCCATTGCTCGCGCGTTTTGGTGCGGAACACCGCTGCGAGTCTCTCCTTGAGTTGAGGCCACTTGCTGCGATCCATCTGAGTGGCAAATTCGGCGGCGATCGACGAGTCGGCATCGGCGGTAATTCCGGTCTTCTCCAACAGCAGCGCGTAGAACTGCGGTTCGATCGAACCGATCGACACCCACTCACCGTCGGCGCACTCGAACACGTCGTAGAAGTGGGCCCCGGTGTCGAGCAGATTGGTGCCGCGGGCATGCTCGTCGAACATTCCCACGTTCTTGAACGCCCAGAACATGCTCATGAGTACCGCCGAGCCGTCCACCATCGCTGCATCCACCACTTGGCCCTTGCCCGAGCGTTGCGCCTCGAGCAACGCACACACCACGCCAAACGCAAGCAGCATTCCACCCCCACCGAAGTCGCCGACCATGTTGAGTGGTGGTGTTGGCGGCTCACCGGCCCGACCGAAGTGCGCGAGTGCGCCGGCGAGTGCGATGTAGTTGATGTCGTGACCGGCCGCATTTGCATACGGACCCGCTTGTCCCCAGCCGGTCATCCGACCAAACACCAGCGTGGGGTTGCGCGACATGCACGCGTCGGGCCCCACTCCGAGTCGCTCCATTACTCCGGGTCGAAAACCCTCGATGATCGCGTCGGCACCCTCCACCAGCGTGAGCAACGTTTCGACACCCTCGGGATGTTTCAGGTCGAGCGCAATGTTGCGTCGTCCGCGAAGCATGACATCCCAATGGGCTCCGGTTGCGTCGTCGCGCACGGCTTGTGTGCGATCCACTCGGATCACTTCGGCTCCCATATCGGCGAGCATCATCGCCGCAAACGGACCGGGTCCGATGCCGGCAATCTCGATGACCCTGACACCACCGAGCGGACCCGCCATTCGACTACTTCTTCAGCGTGAACTGCGAGATGGTGTCCACGATGTGACCCCACAACGGTTCGGGAACGTCGTGACCCATGTCGTCAACCATCACCAACGTGGCGCCCGGAATCAACGCCGCGGTTCGCTCACCCGCAACGGGTGAGAACAACGTGTCGTCCGTGCCGTGGATCACGAGGGTGGGCACGTTCAGCGCCTGAAGGGCTTCGGTGCGACGACCGCTCGCGTAGATGGCGGCCATCTGACGCGGTGAGCCTTCGGGATAGAACGACCGGTCGAAGTCGCGTGCTGCGTTGGCTCGAGACTGGGCGTCGTTGCGGTACTTCTTCGACTGGAAGGCCTGGTATACCAGTGAGTGTTCGATGAATCCGGCCCGGTCCGAGGGTGGGATCGACATCAGTGCCGTCATTGCCTCGGGGGTGGACTGCATGGTTTCGGGCTCGCCGGGCATCGACATCACCGAAATAAGGGACGCGGCTCGCACTGGATGCTCGATGGCGAACACTTGCGCGATCATGCCGCCCATAGAGGCACCCATGATGTGTGCCTTCGTGATGCCGAGGTGATCCATGAGTCCGGCTACGTCGGCAGCCATGTCGCTCAACGTGTAGGGCACGGGCGGCAACGGCTGTTCGAGCAACGCCGCAGTTACCACCGCGTCGGAGTCGACCACCACGCCGTCCAATTTGGTGGACAACCCAACGTCACGATTGTCGAATCGCACCACGAAGTGCCCCTTGTCGGCGAGCAATTTCACGAATCGTTCGTCCCACGCAACCATCTGTGCGCCGAATCCCATGATGAGAATGAGTGCCGGGTTGCTCTTGTCACCGAACGTGTCGTACTCCAGCTCGATGGACAGGGTTTCGTACTTGTTGACAACGGCCCGTGGCATGACTTCACGGTAGCGTTTCGCCGTGTCGTCAGTCGCACGCGCACCCGGTCGCGTGAATCTCATCGGTGATCACACCGATTACACGGGTGGCTTGGTGTTGCCGATGGCCATCGACCGCGAGACCACCATCACGTTCACGGCGTCTCCCCACGTCGAACTCACCAGTCGGGACTTCGACGGCCACGTTCGCTTCGACCTCCCGATAGCGAGTGCCTCCACGTTGCAGCCGTCATGGGGCAGATACGTCGCCGGGGTCGCAGCGGCCATGAGCGAGCGGAGCATGGCCCCCATTGGTTTCTCCGGCACGGTGGCCACCACGGTGCCCATCGGCGGAGGGCTCTCGTCGAGTGCCGCATTGGAGGTTGCAGCAGCATTGGCGTTCGGTATCGAAGCAGACCTTGCCACCATCGCTGCGGTGTGTCGTCGCGCCGAGCACCTCGCCACCAGCGTGCCGTGCGGCATCATGGACCAACTCACTTCCACTGCAGGCGTGAAGGACCACGCCCTGCTGATCGATTGTCATTCACTCGACATCACGCCGATTCGAATTCCCGACGGCGTTTCGGTGTGGGTGGTACCGGTGTCCGCACGCACGCTCGACGGAAGCGAGTACCCGATGCGCGTGGCACAGTGTGCGGCGGCCGAACGCGAGATCGGCCCACTACGTTCGGCGGACCTCGCGGGCACGAACAACATCGTCGACCGCGTCATTCGTGCACGCGCGCGTCACGTCGTGAGTGAAAACCTCCGTGTTCGGGCTTTCGCTGCGGCACTCGCTGCAAACGACCTCCACGATGTCGGAAAGATCATGTACGAGGGACACCACAGCCTCAGCCGCGACTTCGAAACCTCCACTCCAGCCATGGATGCAGCAGTGGAACACTTCGCTCGAATTCCCGGAGTGCACGGTGCACGAATGACAGGCGGAGGATTCGGCGGTTGCCTGGTGATCCTGGCCGACGACGATGCCCCGATCGCCGCTGGCGCCGATTCGGACGGCCATTCCGACGCCATGCGAGTGCGAGCCGCTGACGGGGCATCACTCGACACACCGCTGTCGTAGCCTGCCCAGCGTGAATGATGACGCGCTATTGGCTGATCTCGACGACGATCAGCGTCGCGCGGTTACCTGCGCCCCCACTGCCACCGTCATCCACGCCGGTGCTGGCTCGGGGAAAACCCGCGTCCTCACTCATCGCATCGCGTGGCGCATCGCCCGTGGAACGGCCGATCCATCGAGGGTGTTGGCCATCACTTTCACGCGCGAAGCAGCAGCAGAGATGCGACGACGCTTGCGGTCGCTGGGCGTAACCCGACACGACCGCGCTGGCGATCTCGATCAACCCACCATCGGCACCTTCCACTCGGTGGCCTTGGCGCTCCTGCGACGACGTGCCGCCGACACGTCGGCACAGCTACCCACGGTGGTGGGAAACCGTATTTCGCTCCTCGATCAGGCGCTCGGCGAAAACTCGCTCGGCCGCCAAAGTTCCGTGGTTCTCGCCGAAATCGACTGGGCCCACGCACGAATGGTGTCGCCCGAACGTTACGAGGCCGAAGTCGAACGACTGGGCCGAAAGGTGACGCTTGCACCATCGCGTGTTGCAGCTGCGTATCGCGCTTACGAACGCATCAAGACCAAGCGCGGTGTCGTCGACCTCGACGATCTGGTGAGTCAAGCGACACGCGTCATAAACGAGCGGTCCGACTTTGCCGCCGCCACTCGATTTCGATTTCGCCACATCTTCGTCGACGAAGCCCAGGACATGAACCCGCTGCAATACGCATTTTTCGAGGCCTTGCGCGGCGATCGCGACGACGTCTTCATCGTCGGGGATCCGTTGCAGGCGATCTACGGCTGGAACGGCGCCGACCCCGCGCTGTTCACCAGTTTGCCCGATGCGCTCAACATGCCCACCGTGCTTACGCTGCCCGGCAACTACCGCTGCACACCACAAGTGCTCGACGTGGCCACACACGTCGCCACCAATTCCGGGGTAACTCCGAACGTCCGGTCACGACGGTCGCCGGGTTTCCCGGTGGAGTACCTCGAAGTGGAGGACGAATTCGACGAGGAGCATCTGCTGCGCCAGATCGTCGCACCGCACGTTCGACCCGGGCTCGACCCATCGATGGCAGTCTTGGCACGAACCCACGCGGTACTCGAACCACTCGCCCGATCGCTGAGCAAGGCGGGAATTCCCGTCGCATCACGGCGAGCAAGCGCCGTGCGCACCAACGCCATCGACGAAGTTGCCGAGTGCCGCACTCGACACGATCTCACGGTGTGGGCGGCCGACATCATCGTCGAATCCACGGACGACGACGAACGAATCGTGGCCGAGCAGGTACAGGCGTACCTTCGCAGCAGCACGAAAGGCGAGGTCGATGGTCGAAGTGCAGCCGCATACCTGCGCGCCAGCCATGCCGCTCCTGAAAACTACGGAGTGGAACTCCTCACGTTCCATGCCGCGAAGGGTCGGGAGTTTTCGCGCGTGATAATCGTCGGGGCCGAGCGCGGCCTCATGCCGCACGCTTCGGCATCGACCGACGAGCAACTACGAGAGGAGGCGCGCCTCGCCTACGTGGCGTGTACCCGAGCCGCCGACCATCTCACGGTGATTCGCGCCAAACGACGAAAAGGTCGTGTCACGGCGACGAGTCCGTACTTCGCCACGCTGCCCGACGGTGTCGAGCATCGGGGTCGGCATACAGCACCAGCCGAGCGCCCACGCCTCTCGCCCCCCACCGATCCCCGGGTTCTCGCCGATCGCGACCTGAAGCGGCGTCTCTGCGATGTTCGCGATGCGATTGCACGAACCAACTTCACCCTGCCCGAAGCCGTGTTGAGCGACGTTGAAATTTCCCGGATCGTGACCGAGCGTCCGCACGACGTGGAACAACTCTCGCGCATTCTCGGACCGCTGACGGCGAATCGCCTCGGGACTGCGATACTTCGCGAAGTCGGACTGCCCATCAACCCATGACCAGTCACCTGCAAACACCCGTCGCGCCGATGGCGCCAATCGACCGAGTGCGATTTGCAGTGGTTGATACCGAAACCACCGGACTTTCCACCGATAGCGATCGTGTCTTGCAGGTGGGAGTGGTGGTGGTGCGGGGCGACGGCGCGGTCGAGCAGGAGTTCGTCACCTATCTTCGACGCCTCACGTGGGGTATCGGGCATGTGGGTGCGTTCCACATCCACGGCATCACGCGACGTCAACTCCGCAAAGGAATGGCACCGCGGGCGGCACTTGAGGCGCTCAACGAACTGACCAACGGTTGTGTGTTCACCGCGCACAATGCCAAGTTCGACATCGGATTTCTGAGATCCGACTTCATGCGTCTGGAGATTCCGATGCAGTTGACGGGGCCGCTGTGCACGCTGAACTTGTCGCGCAAACTGGACCCCCAGCGGAGCATGTCGCACAAACTCAGGGATGTTGCCGCACGGTTCGGCAAGTCCACCGATCGACCGCACGATGCCCTTGCCGATGCCCAGCTCACCGCTGCGGTGCTCCCCGATTTACTGGCGGCACACGGCATCGCCACCTACGCCGAACTCGCTCCGCATTTTGGCTGACTCCTCACCCGCTGCTTCGGGCGGCGGGCCGAGAGTGGGTGCCGGGCGCTAGGCGTAGCGAGCTCGAACCAGTGCGGCGGTTCGCGCCGCCAAATCCGAGTACTTGGCGGGCTCGAGCACCTGCACATTGCGACCGCCACGCAACAAGAGCCTCGATAGCCAGTGTTCGCTGCTTACTCGCAGCGCAACGTCGATGGAACCGTCGCGGTTCTTCCGCCGCGACACGGTTGGATACGCCTCAGCGATCCACGTTGCGTCGCCGCGAACGCGCAACGTCACCAGTTCGAGGTCGCTACCGAACCAGCCACCATCGGCGTCGTCCTCGATGCGGCTGGCGACGTCGGCTTGGTTGTACAACTTGCCCGTTCGCACCACCGATTGGATGCGGTCCACACGGAAGTTCCGGATCGCACCGGACTTGTCGTCGTCGGCCAACACGTACCAATGTCCGCTCTCACTGAAGATCCGCACCACGCGAATGGTGCGTTGCGCGACCTCCGATCGAGCAGGGTTGAAATACTCGATTCGCAATTCAGCCGAGTCGGCCTGCGCGGACCGCAGATCCTCCAGGTTGGGCTCGTCGGGAAGGTCGATGTGCACCGGCCCATCGGTTGCCTCGGGCGCCAGTTTGGCCAGTTTCGACACCGCTCGCGCCAGGACCGAGCGCTCCGGAGCGCCGGGCAGTTTCTGCGCGGCACGCACCATGGCGATGACCGCGTACATCTCTGCGCTCGTCAGCCGCAGGGGACGTGTGAAGAAATTCGGAACCTCGGCCACCACCCAGCCGTCGTCGATGAATACGTCGATGAGGGTGTCGGGCGTGTATGGCGGTACGCCGCACACCGCGGCCATCTGGATGTCGGCCACCAGGTCTTCCTCGCTCATGCGGAATTGTTTGGCAACGTCGGCAAGACGAACCCGCTTGCGTTTCATGAGCCAGGGCAACAACACCAGCAATCCGGCCACGCGCTCTGATGCACTGCGCGGACCGCGACGTTTTGGTGTCGCACGCCTCGCGGGCGAACGACGCTTCGGTGTCGGGCGCTTCTTTGCCATTACGCCTGCTCCGTGAGTTCGTCGAGCCATCGCACCACCATGTCGCGCACCTCGGGTGGTGACACCACCTCCGCCTTGTCCACCATGGCAAACAGCCACAGTCGGAATCCGTAGCCATTGCTGCACGGAATCTCGAACACCGCCGACCCGTCGGCTTCGTCGCGTACTTTGGCGGTGTCACCGAATTCGCGGGCAACGGTGCGAACCAACGACGGGTCGATACGCACCTGTGCCGATGCGTGTTCGTAGTCGCCGGCGGCCATCATCTGGCGATCCGTCGGAACGGCGCTCGCGATGTTGAGATTCTTGGGGATGGTGTACGACCCCGACTTTCCCTTCTTCACCGCGCTTTCGATGCGATCAACTCGAAATACGCGTTGGGCCTTGCGGAGATGATCGAAGCCGACGATGTACCAAAACCCGCGACGTGCCAACATGCCGTAGGTGTCCACGGTTCGGTGCTCGCCCTTGTACATGAACGTGAGTGGCGAGCGAACGCTGATGGCATCGAGGATCGTGTCGAGGTGCGGGTCGGTGAATCCGATCGATGCACGGGGGCCAATCTTGGGATTCACACGCTCGGCTCCCAGTTTCCAGAGGGCTTGCTCGCCCTCCTGGGCACCCAGGTGCACGATGGATGCTGCGAGCTGCAACGCCTGGAGTTCCTCCGCCGTGAACCCCATGTCGCTCAATTCGTAGCTGTTTCGATTCACGCTGTAGGCGGTTTCGCCGGCCTGTGCTCCTCCCAGGACCGTGCCTTCGATCGGGATACCCAGCGCTCGAAGATCGGATTTGTCCCGTTCGAACTGTGCCCGGGCAGCGTTGTTGTCGTCGCTGTACTGGTTGTGCAACTCGGCGCGAATCTGTTTGAGCGTGATCGGTTGGGTTCGCGCCGACAGCAACGCCAGCAAATTGAGCATCCGCTCGGCGGCGTTCACCCGTGGCTGCGTCTTCTGCGTCGCAGGTCGCGACGGTGTCTTCGGGGACTTTTTTGCCACGGGCGTACTGAGTGTAGTCAGGGCTCCGAGTGCCACCGGCGATGTTGCTGCATCAACCTTGCAGTGGAGCCGTCGAGCTGGTTAACGGGAGTGCCGTTCATGTCCGCGGGCTCTCGCGTGATGTCGGTCGACAACCGGTCGGCGAGTTTCTTGCCGAGTTCCACTCCCCACTGATCGAAACTGTTCACGTTCCACATCGCACCTTGGACGAACGTTGCGTGTTCGTACAGGGCTATCAACGCGCCGAGTGCGCACGGAGTGAACGTGGAGAACAACAGGGTCGTACTCGGTCGATTACCGGGCGTCGCTCGGTGAACCTGTAGATGGACGTCGCCACCAACTTCCCCTTCGGTTACTCCGATGGCCAAGGCTTGCGATTGGGCGAACATGTTTGCCATCAGCGTGTCGTGATCCGCCTGCGAGGAACCCAAGGACACACTGTGTCCGACGAAGTCGCACGGCACCACGTGCGTGCCTTGGTGGAGCAGTTGAAAGAACGCGTGCTGGGCGTTCGTTCCCAGCCCGCCCCACACCACGGGGGACGACGTAGGCACCGGTATACCGTCGCGATCCACCGACTTGCCGTTGCTCTCCATGATGAGTTGCTGCAGATAGCTCGGCAGCAATGCCAACACGCGCGAATACGGCACTACGGCGACACTCGAATACCCGAGGATCGTGGCGTTCCACCACCAGATGAGGCCCAACAACATCGCAACGTTGTCGCCTTCGGGGGCCTTCACGAAATGTTCGTCCATCAATCGCATGCCTGCACGAACCTCGTCAAAAACGTCGCAACCGAACGCAAGTGCCGCGGCCACCGAAACGGCCGACGACACCGAATAACGACCGCCGACGCTCTCGGGCATGGTGAGCACCCGCCCAACCGTCAAACCGCTGGATGTCACACGCTCCGGTTGCGCCGTAACCGCGATGACGTGTTTTGCGGGTTGGGACACTCCCCCCGACACGAGCCAATCGATCGCCCGACGCGCGTTTGCGAGCGTCTCGATGGTTCCGAACGATTTGGAACACACCACGAAAACGGTGTGCTCCGGCCGCAGGCCGTCCAGTGCACGTTCCAAATCAACGGGGTCGATGTTCGAGACGAAACGCACCTCACGAACCTTGCTGCGCATCGAGGCGAGCGCATCGCACAGCAGTGCCGGCCCGAGATCGCTGCCACCGATGCCGATGTTCACCACGTGGGTGAAGTCGGACGACACCGCGTCAACGGCGGATCGCATCAGAAGGTCGTGCGTCGCTGCTTCGGTGCGAAGTTCGTCGGTTGCAGTCGATTCGTTGGCGGCACGCATCGCCATGTGCGTAACTGCACGACCCTCGGTTCCGTTAATCGCACGTCCGGCCACCATGTCGGCTCGAAGCGCTGACACCCCGGCGGCTCGCGCCTCGGCGAGCAGTGCGTCGACCACCTCGGCAGTGAGGTGCTGTTTGGAAAAATCGATGAGTAGTTCCGCATCACCGAGGTGCAACGTTCGCGACAACGCAGTTGCCCGCTGGGGATCGTCGGCGAAGAGGTGGCGAAGATTCGTGGCACGCAACGAGTCTGCAAGCGACGCGAGGTGGGCTGGCACGCTACGAGCGGTGCTCATCACTGAATTCAGCCTACCGAGTTGATTAGCGTCAATCCCTGCCATGAACGACGACACAACGCAACGCGCTCGCGCGGGCGTCGTCAGTGGATTGTCCGCCTACTTGATGTGGGGCTTCATCACGATCTATTGGAAGTTGCTCGACGACTTCAACGCATTCGAACTGATCGGCTGGCGAATCGTCACCGCGGTGATCCTTCTCGTCGTGCTCGTGGTGGTTCAGCGCAGCGTCGCTCCGGTGGCAGCGGCGCTCTCGCAGCCGCGAATGTTGGTTCGCATAACCCTTGCCGCCGTCATGCTCGTGGCCAACTGGACGTTGTACGTATGGGCCGTGGTGAACGAACACATCATGGAGACGGCTCTCGGCTACTTCATCGCTCCACTCTTCACTTCGATACTCGGGGTGGTGGTGCTCGGGGAAAAACTTCGCACCGCCCAGAAAGTCGCGCTCATTTTCGCGGTTGCGTCGGTGGTGGTGCTCACCTTTTCTTACGGACGGCCTCCATTCATCGCACTGGCAATCGCCGCGTCGTGGGCGATCTACGGCCTACTGAAGAAACAGGTTCCCCTGCGGCCAGTGGAGAGTCTCACCGCAGAAACACTCGTCCTGGTGCCTCTGGCCGTGGTGCTCATGGTGTGGAGTTTTTCGCGCGACGCGGGCATTCCCAACTCCGCCAGCACGCTGGACTTCATCCTCGTCTTGCTGACAGGACTCATCACCGCCGTTCCACTCCTCGCGTTCGCCCACGCCGCGCTGCGATTACCGCTCACCATCATCGGACCCCTGCAGTATCTGGTACCCGTCATCAACTTTCTGCTCGGGTGGTTGGTGTACGACGAACCACTCGACGCCGCAAGGTTCGCCGGGTTCACGCTGGTGTGGGTCGGCCTGGTGTTCACGCTGGTCGACACCATGCGAGTGCGGGTCCCGGCGCGCTGAAGGGTGCGCTCGTTGCTTCAGGCGCCGGAAAACGTACGTCGCGATTCTTCAGGCGCTGGCGGGTGAGAGCGCGCTGCGTGCCATGTTCTTGTACACCTTGGCCACCGAGCGCAACCGCTGGCGATCGCGTACCGTCACCGACAAGCGCGCGAATCCGCCCAGCACTCCGGCGAGCACGTCGACCGCCGTTTGTACGGGCAATGCTTCGGGCAGTTCCCCGCGAGACTTGGCGTCCGCGCACAGCCCGGACAGGAACAACTGGTTCCGCGGCGAAACCGAACGTAACGCCGTGCGTAAGTCGGGGTGGTGCTCGGCCTCGGTGACCACACCGACCACGAAGCTGGCCAACATCGGATCCTCGTCCCCGAGGTCCATCATGGTGTCGAACAGGGCGTCGAACTTTTCAAGGAACGTGTCGTGTCTCGTTACGGCCGCGTCGAATGCGTCGTACACCTTGGTTTGCACGTCGTCGAACACCGCAACGAATAGATCGACCTTGGATGGGAAGTAGTGGTAGATCGCCGCTGAAGTGATTCCGGCGCCGGCCGAGATTTCGCGATTGGTGGTGTTGTCGTAACCGCGCGTTGTGAACGCAAGTCGTGCCTCGCGAAGAATGCGAACGCGCGTATCTTGGGCGTCGCTCTGGCATGGCCGACCCAAGCGACGCGTCATGGCGGCAACGCTACGTGAGTACCGGTTTGCCCACCGAGTCGGAGATTCAACTGGCTCGCGTGACCAGCTCTCGTTGCACAAGAGCCGCCAGTTCCAATGGGCGGTCGCCCTGCACGCTGTGTCCCGCGCCATCCACCACGTGCACCACGGAATCCGGACGACGGCGCTGCAACTCGGCAACGTCGGCGTCGTCAACCACGGGCGACGTACCACCGCGCACCAGCGTGACCGGACAGTGAAGGCGCTCGATCATCTCCCACATGCCGGACGCAACACTGGTGCCGGGATTGCGGCGAGGGTGACTACGTCGGTCGTAACGCCACTCCCAACTGAGATCTTCGAGTTGTCGCGCATTGTGCAGGATTCCTCGACGAAGCGACGACCTGCTCCTGGCGGGATTGTGTTCGATGGTGCGTGCCAGTAGTTCGTCGAAACTGGCGAAACTCTGCGGGCCATTCACGAAGTCGGTGATGGATTTCGATTTCTCCGGTGTAACCCCGGGGGTGATGTCCACCATCATGAGTCTCGATACCAGATCCGGGCGTTGGTGGGCGAGGGCCAAGGTGGTGAGCCCGCCCAGCGACATTCCGCACACCACATCGGCCCGCGGGGCGAGTGCTTCGATGACGGTTGCGATGTCGAACGCCAGCGATCGTGGGGAGTAGTCGCCGTCGTCGCGCCACGACGAGTGCCCGTGTCCCGGCAGATCGAGGGCGAGTATCGGTTCGCCCAGGGCCAAGCACACGGTGTCCCACGTGTGTGCGTTCTGCGCGCTGCCGTGCACGAAGACGATCCTTGGTGCCGCGCTACCCCATCGCAACGCACTGACGCTGCGCCCGTCCTCCACCTGTATCTGCACCCGCGATACCTGCGGTTTCGCCGACGCTTGCAACCCGTACTCGGCGATGTTCTCATGGAAGAGTCCGAACTCGTCGTACGGCACTTTCTCGGTGGATGTCATGTCACCATCGTGTCACGCGAGTGCAAGCCGCCACGTCTCGCGTTGTACGGGGCCGAGCGGACTCACGTGGGTTGCCGCAGCGTGGTGGTTACGGCAGCGTGGTGGCGGTTGGAACACTGGTGGTCGGCTGAGCGGTTGTGGGTGTCGGAAGCGATGTAGCAACGGGCAGCGTCGTCGTGGGCGGCACCGTGGTGGTTGGCACGGTGGTGTAGTTGGGGTCGGGGCGATCTGCCGGCGGCAGCGGCGAGCCGTACTCCTCGGGTTCCTTGATGCCGTCGAACACGTAGATGCGATCCCGGAACTGCACCATCGAGGGAAACAGCGTTGCCACCGACATGGGTATACGTATGCATCCGTGCGACGCTGGCTTCAAGGGCACGAGAATCGCGCCGTGCACCGCGATGCCTGCGTTGAAGTACACGGGGTTGTACAACGTGCCAAGTTTCGTTTCGCGGGTACCAGTGGAGCGTCGGTAGAAGGTGAAGATTCCGGCCGGAGTGATCGACTCACCGCACACACCTACCTTGAGTTGCTCCCCCTTCTCGATCTGTTCGGGGCTGTCGTTGCCGGCTTCGCCTGGATCGATCACCACTTCCTCGCACCACGGCTTTCCGTCACCGCTCGACATGTGCGATATCAGCGTGGGTCGACCGGCCAGGAACGTAACGATCACCTGTTCGGGGAGGTACACCTCGGCGTGTCGCGGCGTGTCAGCTTGTCGTCGAGGCAGAATCTGCACGTCGCCGCGCAACACGTCCCACATTTCGGGAGTTACGACACCGGTCGCATCATCTCGTGGCACCTGCAGAACGAGTTTTTCGAACGCCCACACGGCCTGAACCGTTGCCCGACCATATATTCCGTCGATCGGCCCGGGGGCGAACTTCAACTCGGCGAGGCGCACCTGCAGGTTGCGAACATCCTCGCCCTCCACACCCTCGGCAAGGTTGCGGGTGATTCGGGGCAGGAGCACCTTTGGGGCAGTGGTGCTGGTGCTGGTGGTTGCAACCACCTGTCGAGCGGGCTCATCGTCGGCTCGCTGCTCCACCACCACCGCCACCACCACCATTACCGCCATGACCAGGGCGGCCGAGACGCCGAGCGTTCGAGTGTTGCTGCGTGGGGTGTAGTTCGGTGACGACACGGGGCTAACTGGTGACGATTGGTGTGATGGCGTTCAGTTCCCGCCGCAGCGCGAACGCCTCACGGATGATCTTCACGATCACCGATGGTGACGACAACGTGGAAACGCCGCGAGTACGAGGAAAGTAGTCCACCCCGAATTGCACGATGGGGTTGCCGAGTTTCTTGGCACGAACGATCAACTCCGCGTCGATGAACGAGCCCTCGCTCTTCAAGGAAATGTGATGGAAGATCGATGCGCGACATACCTTGAATGCAAAGTTCACGTCACGCACGCGAACACCAAAGAGCACTCGCACGAGAGCGTTGTAAAGCGCGGAGTACACCACGCGAACGAGCCCTTCGTCGGTGCGATCGAATCGATAGGCGCTCACCACGTCCGCCTCATAGGTGCGCAGCAGGCGGAGCGCCTTGTGCAACTCCAGCATGTCGAAGGGAAGGTCGGCGTCGGTGTACACGATGACATCGCCGGTGGCCGCGGCAAAACCCGACTTCATCGAGCCGCCCAACTTGCGATTGGTGGGGTGATGCACCACGCGGACGTGTGCATCGGCTTGGGCGGCTTCGTCGGCGAGACGTCCGGTTGCATCGGTGGAAGCGTCGTTTACGACGATGAGCTCGTAGTCGCCAATCTCCCCCGACGACATCAGCTCACGCGCGACGTCGTGGCCGGCGGCCAGCGCACGCCCGATGTACTGCTCTTCGTTCCACATGGGGAAAAAGATGGACAACTTGGCGAAGTGCGGCACTGAAATCAGGCTACGAGCGACACGAATCGACCGCGCCTGCAGTAATGGAACTCGTACCGCTCGGTACCCTTGATTCGGTGAACGGTGCGATCGCGCAGCAGCCATGGCGCACACTCGCCAGCGTGAGTTGGATCGGGATCCTGCTGTGTCAGGTGGCCGTCGCCATCTCGAGCCGCAACATCGGCAAATCGGCCTGGTGGCTGGGCCCGGAATCCAATCCACAATTTCCGCTGGTCTGGGCACTCCCGTTCGCCATCACCATCGCGGGATTGGTGGCAACGCAACGGCCGCGTCGCTACACCAAGTTCATCCATCTCGGCTGCGTGCTTGCACTCGTTGGTGTGGCACTCGGCGACGTGTCAAATGCCCCCGGCGTGGCGTTGCTGGAGTTTGTGCTCGCCGGAATCGCCTTGCTCGTATCACTGGTGTCGTTGGCGGCGCGACCATGATGCCCGAGACGGTGACACACCAATGACCCGTGTGCTCACTTCGCTACCCGTTGGTGAACGCGTCGGCCTTGCCTTCTCCGGTGGTCTCGACACGTCTGCCGCGGTGGCTTGGATGATGTCCAAGGGTGCCGTCCCGTGCGCCTACACCGCCGACCTCGGACAACCCGACGAGCCGGATCTCGACGCGGTCGCCAAGCGTGCCAAGGAATACGGTGCATCAATCGCACGCGTGGTGGATTGCGTGGAGCAACTGGTGAACGAAGGTTTGGTTGCCCTGCAGTGCGGTGCATTCCACATCAGTACCGCTGGCAAGACGTACTTCAACACCACGCCACTCGGTCGTGCCGTCACCGGAACATTGCTGGTGCGCGCGATGCAGGACGACAAGGTGGACATCTGGGGCGACGGCAGCACGTACAAGGGCAACGACATCGAACGCTTCTACAGATACGGTCTCCTCGCCAACCCGGCTCTGCGCATCTACAAGCCGTGGCTCGACTCTGCATTCGTGAGCGAACTTGGTGGTCGTGCGGAGATGAGCGCGTTCCTCAGCAGGAACAATCTTCCCTATCGCGACAGCGCCGAAAAGGCGTATTCCACCGACGCCAACATCTGGGGTGCAACCCACGAAGCGAAGTCGCTCGAAGAGTTGTCCACTTCCATGCACATCGTGGCGCCGATCATGGGTGTGGCACACTACGACCCAAACGTACGTATCGACGCCGAAGACGTTCGGGTGCGATTCCATGAAGGCTGGCCGGTGGCAATCAACGGTCGCGAGTTCACCTCACGGGTGGACTTGGTTCGCGAAGCCAACACGATCGGCGGTCGCCATGGTCTCGGGATGAGTGACCAGATCGAGAATCGCATCATCGAAGCAAAGAGCCGCGGCATCTACGAAGCGCCGGGCTTGGCACTGTTGTACATCGCCTACGAACGACTCATCACGGCAATCCACAACGAGAACACGCTGGAGAACTACCACCAGATGGGGCGACGTCTCGGTCGTCTGCTGTACGAGGGGCGGTGGTTCGATCCACAAGCACTGATGTTGCGCGAGTCGTTGTCACGCTGGGTTGGCACTCTCGTGAGTGGCGAAGTCACCATTCAGTTGCGACGTGGTGATGACTACACCATCCTGAACACCACCGGCGACGGAATCACCTACGCCCCCGAGCGCCTCAGCATGGAGCGTGTCGAGGATGCCGCGTTCGGCCCGCTCGATCGCATTGGGCAATTGACCATGCGCAATCTCGATATCGACGACACTCGCGGCAAGTTGGATGCATACCGCTCGTCGGGCACACTCGGCCCAGGCGGCCTCACCGAACTGGAATAGACCCCCGCGCCATGCGGGCAACCGCATCGATGCCACCCGAGGGCGACTCGCGAAGTTCCACCACGATGGCACGCCACGGCAAAGCCCGGTGCTCGACCGACCTCGGCTTGCCGAATGTCACATTATGAACGACTCGTGCAATGCCGACCCGCTCGGGTTGCATGTAGTTGCGCACGCAACTATCGTTTGGGTTCCCCATACGAAGAGGAACGTCCACCATGCCTGCAGTCACCGCCGACACCCTCACCCTCCCTCGCATCGAAATTCCCCACTCGGCTGCTCCGCTACGCGATAGGTCGGTGCGTTCGGTCACCACTGCACCGAGCGGATTCGAAGGCGAAGGGTTCCCGGTGCGTCGCGCCTTCGCCGGCATCTCGAAGCGTGATCTCGACCCGTTCATCATGATGGACCAGATGGGCGAGGTCGACTACGGCCCCTACGAGCCGCGCGGCACCGATTGGCACCCGCACCGTGGCTTCGAGACCGTCACGTACATCATGGACGGAGCATTCATCCACCAGGACTCCCACGGCGGCGGCGGAGTCATTCGCGACGGCGACACACAGTGGATGACGGCGGGACGCGGCATTCTGCATATCGAAACTCCACCAGAAAGTCTGGTGATCTCCGGCGGTCTCTTCCACGGACTGCAACTGTGGGTGAACCTACCGTCCCGCGAAAAGATGATCCCACCCGCCTACCAGAACCTCGAGGCGTCACTCATCACGTTGTTGACCACACCTGATGCGGGAA
>JAFMFM010000076.1 GCA_017856115.1 Actinomycetota bacterium
GTTGGTGTAATGCGGAAGGTCACCAACCCCCTGCATGGTCCAATTGCCGGGGACCGCAACTCGGTGCCACTTGCTACCAAGTGACGTTGAACGGCCGCGAAAATCGCTCGCACTCACCTGGGTTGGTGCGTCAACCAATCGCAGTCTCCAGGAGCCATCCAACGACTTACGGCGAGCGGAGCGACCCGTTCGTAACGCTTCCACCGAGTCGCTGATGACGAGTGGTGGTCGCATCCGAAGACGGTGCATCTCCACGAGTGTTGGATCGGTCCACGGTGCAAAAGGAATCAGGCTCGCCACAGCGTCCATCTTTACGGATGGTCCCGCAGTACTTCGGTAGCCTGACCACAGGTAACTACGTGGTAACGCAACAGAACGACTCCGACTTCAGCCTCGTGGCTGGTGTTGACCTACCGGCGTTCTGGGAAACACTGAAGTTGCGCTGGTGGGTGATTCCCGCAGTAATTGCCGTAGCCGTGGGCTTTCTCTGGGCGCAAGAGTCTGATCTGCAATCCGAGCCTGGTTCCTACTACATCAGCGAAACCTACGAAGCCCGTGATCCAACCGCCGTACTCGCGAGTGTGGGTATCGACCCGGTCTCCGTTCGTGCCTTTCCAGATGCGAACAATCAGTTGTTGCTCCTGCAGAGCGCGGCGGTCAAGGCCGAAATTGCCGAACAGGTGGGGAGCGATATTGCCGTCACTGTATCTCGTAGCCGACCGAGCTTTACGCTCGTCGACACCCTCGAGAGTGACGGCCAAAGTTCATTCGTCTTTACCAGTGCGGGGGTTCCTACGTACTCGTTTGCCTGCAATGAACCAGCGAAGGCTGATTGCCGCGCTGCCATCGCTGCCTACGTTGCAAAGACCACTGAAATTCGCAAAGGTGCGTTGGCGGCTGGATTGGCCGACCTTCGCGCCGTCCTGACCCGAGTGAGCGAACAGTCGGACGACTCCAGTGTGGCTACCAAGATCTCGGCGATTGAGGTACTCGAGGAACGACTCGACACACCGCTGCTCAAAGTTTCGGAATACGAGGAAGCTGTTGGCCCAACCATCTCGACCGTCCGACGACCTACCTACACATTTGGCATCGCTGGAGGTCTTCTGATCGCACTACTTATCCTCCTGCAACTCACCTATACCGACAGTCGTATTCGCTCCATTCGTCAACTCTCGCGAATTGTCGGCAAAGATGGTGTGCTCGGCCATGTTTCAAAAGCATCTGATCCGCTGAGTGAGCGCCGGGTAGCTGTGGCTATTCATACGACTCCCGGACTTAGGTCCGGTACTACCGTTCGCTATCTACCATTGCGTCAACCATTGCTGCAGGAGGGCCCGCTTCAACGAGTTGCAGAGACTGCTCAAGTCCAATCGGCAATAGCACTGCCCTTCTCGGACATGAGCGTTTCAGCACTTACCCAGCCATCGAGTTCCGAGTTAGATGTCATTGTGGTGCAGCGAAACAAAGATTTGAGAAAGGATCTCGTGGAAGTACTCGCCGCACTCAACCGCTCTGACCGAACTCTTGCCGGAGTGTTGCTAGTCGACTAACTCTCTTTGGCGGACGCTCGTTGGGTGGCGTGGTAATAGAATCCCGGCAACCAGAAGTGCCCAGAGAAAATGCGTGCCGATAAAGAACGATTCCTGCGTGGCTGCAGCGAGCACGAATGCGATGATGAGAAACGTTGGAACCGCTTCACGAAGTGGCCCATCCAAACCCGTTCCTTGGATGCCCAACCAAATGACCACAGCAAACAACACGGCAGCGAGCGCACCACCACCCAACAACAAGTCGTGATACCCATTATGTGACCAGGTGGTGTCAAACACTGCCCACCAGGTGCCTTGCTTGAAGAATTGCGGGGTATGCCAGGCGGACATCCAACCCCAACCATGAAATGGCTTCTCGAGGAACCCGGTCCAACTCAATGACCAGAGAGCACCCCTTGAATTGAAGGTGGCAGTTTCACCCGAGACCGATGCCGACCCACCCACCAATCGCAGGGAAAAAAACAATACAATCGCCACAGTTGCAATGACCAGTGGTGCAGCAGCTTGCTGAAGCTGTTTTGGCCCTCTCGAAAATACCAAGCGCAAGAGCAACCACCCACCAAAACTGCCGACAGCGATACCAAGTGCAAGTGGGGAGGTTCTTGATTCGGCTTGCCACAACGTCACACCAGAAAGTGCCGCAAGCAGTACTGCCATCAGAACTATCGCACGACTGGCCCATGTTTTCCACGAGGTCTGAGTCAGGACCATTGCAATACTCGCGAGGAGGGCAACCGCTGCTACGGGAGCCAATGAGTTCCGGTTGAAATAGATGCCTATCCAATATCCCTCCTCAACGCTCGTTGAGAGCTCCCATCCGCGAACGATCGCCCATACCGACGAGAGAAGACCAAGTGCCATCGCGGCGGAAAGAATCCTCCAGAACGTGCGCGTTGAAAAACTCACGGCGAGATACATACCCACACTGCTCGTGAGCAAGAGTGAAACGTATTCAGGAAGAGAATGTCGTGCCAGCGTAGACCACGTCACACTGAAGGCCAGCCATACGTGAAGTGCCGACAATGCTTGAATCCGCCGGTCATGGAGCCATCCATTCGGAACTCGGCGTGACAACAACACCAAAGCCGGTAGTTGCAGC
>JAFMFM010000041.1 GCA_017856115.1 Actinomycetota bacterium
AGCACGGTTCGGCGGCGGCGAGCACGGTTCGGCGGCCTCGAGCGAGGGGGTTATCGTCGGGCCAGCGCAATTCGGTCGCGACCCGCAAGATCGCGACGAATCTCGACGTCGTGCAGTTGCGCATCGGTCAACAGACGTCGCACGGCATCGCCTTGACGATGACCAATCTCCAACACCAGCACTCCGCCGACTCGTAGCCACGCAGGCGCCTGGGACACCACCGTTTGCACATGGGCAAGGCCGTGGTCCCCGGCGAACAACGCGAGAGCAGGTTCGTGATCGGCAACATCACGCGCAAGTTCGGGGTCGTCGGTGGCGATGTACGGCGGATTGGACACGATGACATCGATCGATCCACGCAAGTGCACCGGCAGTGCCTCGTACCAACTTCCCCCTCCGATACGCACGTTTGCCCCGGCACGACCGATACCGGCTGCATTCGCGCGCGCCACATCGAGCGCGTCGTTTGAAACATCGGTCAACCACACCGTGGTGCCATCGAGAGGCAGTTCGAATGCCAACGACAATCCGATGGCCCCCGAACCCGTCCCCAAGTCCACCACCACGCGCGGCTCGGGGGCCTTGCGTGCATGTTGCAGCGCAATCTCCGCAACCAGTTCGGTTTCCGGTCGCGGGATGAGCACCCGCGAGTCCACCAACAAATCGAGGTGTCGAAACGCCCATCGCCCCATCACGTACTGCAACGGCTCGCCTGCGAGTCGTCGACGAACCATGTCGTGCACATGAAGCCCCATCCGCTGGGTGACGGATTCCTCCAGTGCCGTCGCGAAGTCGCCGGCATCCAATCCGGCGGCGTGCTCGCAAATGAATCTGGCTTCGCGGGAATCGTTCAGTGCGGCGGCGGTATCGGCGAGCACCTCGCGCCACGTGCTCACTCGCTACCGACCTGCTTGGCAAGTTGCTCGGCTTGGTACTCCATGGTGAGCGCGTCGACGACCGGATCGAGGTTTCCGGCCAGCACGTCCTGCAATTGGTACAACGTGAAGCCGATTCGGTGATCGGTGATGCGATTCTCCTTGTAGTTGTAGGTGCGAATCTTCTCGCCTCGTCCGCCCTTTCCGACCTGTGCGCGACGCTCGGCGGAAACCTTCGCCTCGTGTTCCTCCTGACGTCGCTGCAGGAGCCGCGTGCGCAACACCTGCATGGCCTTCACACGGTTCTGCAACTGGCTGCGCTCGTCCTGCATGGTGACCACCAGCCCCGTGGGCTTGTGGGTGATTCGCACGGCGGAGTCGGTGGTATTGACGCTCTGGCCTCCCGAGCCCCCGGATCGATACACGTCGATCTCCAGGTCGCGCTCGTCGATTGCGATGTCGACCTCCTCCGCCTCGGGCATCACCGCGACGGTTGCCGAGGACGTGTGGATGCGCCCGGCATTCTCCGTGACGGGTACGCGTTGAACGCGATGCGATCCTCCCTCGAACCGGAATCGGCGCCATGCGCTTTCCCCCTTCACGAGCGCCGTCGCCTGGTTCACGCCACCCATCGGTGATCGGTCGTACGACAGGATCTCGAACGTCCATCCGTTTCGCGCCGCCCATGCGCGGTACATCTCCACGAGTTCACCGGCGAACAAGTTCGCCTCTTCTCCCCCTTCGGCACCGCGGAACTCGAGCATCACGTTCTTGCCGTCGTCCGGATCCGGTGGAATGAGCAACACCTTCAGCTCGTCCTCCAGGGACTCGAGGCGCGTCATGCCATCGCGCATCTCGGCATCGAGGGATGCCTTTTCCTCGGGTGACGCAGACTCCATGAGTTCTCGTGCGGCCTCGACGTTGCCGAGTACCTGTTTGTATTCGCGGATGCACTCGACGAGGGGGCCCATCTGCTTGTACCTTCGCGATGCATCACGCAGTTTGTTCTGGTCACCGAGTACTTCCTTGGAGGTCAGACTCAACTCCAAGTGCGCAAACTCCGCGAGGATGGCGTCGAGCTTGGCTAACACGTCGTTCAGGTTACGCCGAGGCCCACTCGCGGGGGTTATGCCGAAACGAACTCCGCGTGCCGAACCAACATGTCGGCCATCCGTGTCTGAGCGGGAACGATGTTTCGAGATGCAGTGACGATAAGTAGCCGGGCGTCCGGCGCCAGGTAGCTGCGGGCGTCTGCGGCGAACGGCACGGCATCCAGGTCGATTCCGGCCACGAACACGGCAAGGAGTGGTCCGTGCTCGTCTTCGCCCAGGGCACAACACGGCACGGAGTCCTTCACGTTGGTTCGTGGCACCGGCGGCTCGGCGTTGCGCAGATCGCGAGCACCGATGAGCGACGGGTTGGAAACCACCCGCTTACGCAGGGCACGCTCCGGCGCCAAGAGGTTCAGTGGGTGGGTGGGCGCGCCTGCACGGCGATGTTGCAGCACCGTCTGCACCACGCTCCGCAATTGATCACTCGTCGCCGTCGTGCCGTTGAGCAACGTGAACATCTCTCGATCATGCGCGCCGACACCGATCTGCATCGTGGGTACGCCACCCTCGTCGACCACGCGCGCAACCTCGAGTCCCTCGACTTCCGCAGTCACCCGACCGTGCTCGACCACGACGTCAGCCCCCGCGCCGCGAAACACTTCGGTGAATTCGAGGTGATCTGCACGCGCCGACACCTTGGGTTCGAAATCCGTCGGCGTGGCGACCGCGGCATTGGCATCGAGCACCCTGACCGGCGTCGAGAAATATGCCGCGCGTCGGGCGGTGAGTCCTGGCGTGAGTGAATCGAGGATGTTGATGGCGGCCACGCCCGAACCCCGCGAGAACCATGCCAATGCGGCAGCCAGCGCGCTGGTGCGTGAATCACCCGTAATGAGTGGTGTCGCGGACACCCACAGCACGTCGGTGGCACGAACCGCAACGAAGTTGCCGAGATCGACGTCCTCCACGGGACCGCCACCGACCATCACCGACGAACCATCGCCGGGCACCTCAACCTTGCGGACATGGGCGAGCAACGACATCCGCTCGCGTCGGGCGGCGAATTCGCGCCGATCTTCTGTCACGTCAGCTACACCCGAGATGTGGTCGTGACTCCACGTTACGCAGTGGGCTGTTTGGCAATCTCCGACAAGAACTCGTCGTTCGTCTTGAACGACTTCAAGCGGTCGATCAGCAACTCGAGTCCTGGCGCGGCGTTGCCGTCGGCGGCCAGTCCGCTCAACACGCGTCGCAACTTCCACACCATCTGTAGTTGCTTGCGATCAAACAGCAGTTCCTCGTGGCGGGTGCTCGACGCATCGACATCGATGGCCGGGTAGATACGACGCTCGGCCAGACGACGATCGAGTCGTAGCTCCATGTTGCCCGTGCCCTTGAATTCTTCGAATATCGCTTCGTCCATACGGCTATTGGTATCGACCAATGCCGTGGCCAGGATCGTGAGACTTCCGCCCTCTTCCACGTTGCGAGCCGCACCGAAGAACTTCTTCGGCGGGTACAGCGCACCGGCATCGATACCGCCCGACATGATTCGACCGGTGGCCGGGGCTGCCAGGTTGTAGGCACGCGAGAGTCGCGTGATTCCGTCCAGGATGATCACGACGTCCTCACCGGCCTCCACCATGCGTTTGGCTTTCTCCACGGCAAGTTCCGCCACTGCAGTGTGCTCATCGGACGGGCGATCGAACGTGGAGGCGATGACTTCACCCTTCACCGTGCGGCGCATGTCGGTGACTTCCTCGGGACGCTCGTCGATCAACAGAACGATGAGTTTCACCTCCGGGTGGTTCTTTTCGATGCTCGTGGCGATGGTCTTCATCACCGTGGTCTTTCCGGCCTTCGGAGGCGACACGATGATGCCACGTTGACCCTTGCCGATCGGTGAGATGAGGTCGACGATTCGAGCGGTCATGTTCAACGGCTCGCTCGAGCTCGACAACACCAGTTTCTCGTCCGGGAACAGCGGCGTGAGTTCCTCGAACTTCTTGCGTCCACGAGCCTTCTCCGGGTCTCCGCCGTTCACGGTGTAGACCTCGAGCAACGCCGGATTCTTCTCGTTGCGGCCGGCCGGACGCGACAACCCGGTGATGTGGTCACCCTTGCGCAGTCCGAACTGACGCGTGAATCGAACGGAGACGTACGCATCGTTGCGAGTTGGGAGGTAGCCACCCAATCGCAGGAAGCCGTAGCCCTCGTCTCGCAGGTCGAGATAACCCTCGACCTTCACCGGTTCGGTGCTGACCGGCTCGTTGGAGTCGACATGGTCGATTTCGAAGCGATCATCACCCTGCGGGCCTTCGTCTCGGCCACCACGACGGCGTCCCCGGCGCCGACGATTTCGGTCGCCACCCCGGTCATTGAAGTTGCGATCGTTGCGATCCCGAAACCCGCGATCGCCACCGCGTGAGTCGCCACGGTCGCCACGGTCGTTGCGATCGCCACGCGAGTCACCGCGGTCGCCACTGCGATCCGTGCGTACGCGCGCATCGGGCGCTACCGGCGTGCCCTCGTGTTCGGCAAGTTCCAGCTCCCACTCCGAGAGTGGTTCTCCGTCGGCACCCAACGGCACGGTGTTGGCCGAGCTGCCCGTGCTGCCGGAATTGGCAGTCGACGACTTTGCCGACGTCTTCGGTGTGGTGGTTTCTTTTGGTTCGGGGGTCATTGTTTCCTCCAGGATCTTTCCGATCAATGTGTCTCGACTTGCGCGTGCGATGCCCTTGATCCCCAGTGCTCCGGCGATCTGTTCGAGGTCATCGCGATCTTTCTCTTCGAGTTGTGCTCGACCAAGCTGTGGGGCGGCCACGTTTTCCTTCTTTCAGGGCGACGAAGTGAAGCGGCGCCCGTCAACGATGCTTTCGCGTCAGAGACTTGACTGCGTAGGGCATGCTCGGACTCACCGAGCAACCTCAGCCTATCGCGTCGCCGACACGCCCGCAACGAACCGCTTCACGGCCGCGAGGTCGTTGGGCAACTCGGCTGATCGCTCGGGTCGCGACAATAGGTCGGCCAGATGTTCGGGTAACGAAGGGCGAGTGCCCGTTGCCCGTTCGACGGCATCGGCGAACTTCGCGGGGTGCGCGGTGGCGAGGGTAACAACGGGTTCATCCGGGTCGGCACACGCCGAGGTGGCAACCAAACCCACCGCGGTATGGGGATCGACCAATATCCCCAGTTCGCGGTGCGTTCGGGAAATCATCTCCAAGGTGGCGTCGTCAGAGCAACGATGGCCTCGGAACATCGGACGAATCCATGTGCCGAACTGATCCGGCGTTGCCGTGAGTGTTCCTCTCGTTCGAAAGTCCACCATCTGACGTGCCGTAGCTCGCCCATCACGGGAGTTCATCTCGAAAAGCAGCCGTTCGAAGTTGCTCGACACCTGGATGTCCATGCTCGGACTCAACGTGGCCACCACCGAGGCAGTCGTCATGGTTTGCGTCTCGAAGAACCGCGTGAGGATGTCGTTGGTATTGGACCCCACGATGAGGTTCCCGACGTTGGCACCGAGTCGCCTGGCTATCCATCCCGACAGAACGTTGCCGAAGTTCCCCGTCGGAACGCTGAATGAAACCGGAGAGGATTCCACTGCATGCAACTGCTCGATGGCCGTGTAGTAGTAGACCACCTGCGCCATCACGCGCGCCCAGTTGATCGAGTTCACCGCCGAGAGTTGATGCCGTTCACGAAACACTGCATCGTTGAACATCGCCTTCACGAGATCCTGACAATCGTCGAACGTGCCGTCGATCGAGACTGCGTGAACGTTCGGTGCGGCGACCGTGGTCATCTGACGACGCTGCACCTCGCTGATGCGACCCTTCGGATACAGAATCACCATCTCCACGTTTGAGCACGTCTTCACCCCGTCGATTGCGGCCGAACCAGTGTCACCACTGGTCGCCCCGACCACGGTGATTCGCTGTCCGCGTTCCTGCAGCACGTGGTCGAATACTTTTCCGATGAACTGCAGCGCCACGTCCTTGAACGCGAGTGTCGGTCCGTGAAACAGCTCGAGAAGCCAACGGTTCTTTCCCACTTCTCGCAACGGCGCCACCCGGGAGTCACGGAACGTGGAGTACGCCTCGTTGCACAATCGCAGCAACACCGAATGCGGCACGTCGCCGGCGACGAACGGTGCCATGATTTCGGCGGCTCGCTCGGCGAATGAAGTGGATGCATCTCCGTGAGGCACGTTCGGCCACGTCTCGGGAACGTACAGGCCCCCATCGCTCGCCAGACCGGCGAGCAACGTTTCGTTGAATCCGAGTACGGGAGCTTCACCCCGCGTGGAGACGTACCTCACCGAGGTTCGTTCAGTCACCGATGATGCGGATGACTCCGCCCACCTTGCTCACCACGTCGAGCCGCTGAAACTCCCCCAAACATGCAGCGACGTCCGAGGTTCGGGCATCGTGCGTAACGAACACCAGTCGTGCGTCCCGCCCGATGCCGTCCTGTTCGGCTGCTCGGATACTCACCTTGTTGCGCGCAAATACACCGGTAACCGCATGCAGCACGCCGGGTTTGTCGGCCACCTCGAGAGTCAGCATGAACTCACTCACCACGTCCCCTGGTGGAGTGAACGTGGCCTGTGAGAACGTGCCGAGCGTGGCGTGGGTGCCCTTGCGCAGGTTCACCGCGGCATCGATGACGTCACCCAGCACTGACGACGCAGTCGGGTCACCGCCTGCACCACGGCCGTAGAACATGAGTGAACCCGATGCATCGCCCTCCACCAAGACCGCATTGAAGGCTTCTCGTACCGCTGCCAGCGGGTGCTTCACACCAACCATGGCGGGGTGCACCCGTACGCTCACCGCGCCGGTGTTGGAATCCCGCTCGGCGACGCCGAGCAACTTGATCACGTAACCGAACTTCTGCGCCATCGCAATGTCACTTGCGGAAATCCTGGAGATTCCCTCGGCGACGACGTCGTCGGCCACCACGTGGACTCCGAAGGCGAAGTTTGCGACGATGGCGATCTTTGCAGCCGCATCGAGGCCTTCGACGTCGGCAGTCGGATCTGCCTCTGCGTAACCGAGCTGCTGTGCCTCGCGGAGCGCATCGGAGTAGTCGGCGCCGGTTTCGGTCATCTTCGTGAGGATGTAGTTGGTGGTGCCGTTCACGATGCCGAGAACTCGTCGAATGGGCTCGCCGCGCAGGCTCTCGCGTAGGGGGCGAATGAGGGGAATCCCACCGCACACGGCGGCTTCGAACAGCAGATCGATACCGCGTTCGTCGGCAATCTTGAACAATTCGCCGGATTGTGCCGCCAACAGCGCCTTGTTGGCCGTCACCACGGGTTTACCGCTCTCCAACGCTGCACGAATCACCTCACCGGCAAGCGTCGTACCGCCCATGACCTCCACCACGAGATCGACATCGGATGCGTTGGCCACGGCCAGAGCATCGGTGACCACCTCGGCGGTACCGATACGAGTCGGATGCTTGCTGGCATCACCCACCGCAACTCGAGTGACATCCAACTGCACACCCGTGCGTGAAGCAATGATGTCTCGCTGACGGGCGACCAACGCCGTGAACGCAGATCCGACCACCCCGTGGCCGACTACGCCGATGCGCACCGTTGGAAGGGGGCCTTTCGGCGCGGGATTGGCTCTCGCCATGCGTCAAACGCTATCGGTCACGTCGTTTCGCACGAGATCGTCGTACGTTTCGCGACGCACTACCACCCGCGCCACACCGTCACGCACGAACACCACGGCGGGTCGCGGCACCTTGTTGTAGTTGGACCCCATGGAATGTCCGTAGGCCCCGGTAACCGGTGTGGCGATCACGTCTCCCACGCGCAGATCGGCCGGAAGCATCGCCTGCGATATCAGCACGTCGCCGCTCTCGCAGTGTTTTCCCACCAAACGGACGGCCCGCGTGCGAACGTCGTTGCAGCGCGTCGGAACGAAGGCCTCGTACCCGCTTCCGTACAACACCGGTCGCGGGTTGTCACTCATTCCACCGTCCACCGAAACGTACGTACGCACGCCGGGTATGTCCTTTACCGTGCCCACTTCGTACAACGTGATTGCGGCAGCGGCGACGATGCTGCGACCCGGTTCGACGAACACCTTGGTCCCCGGCGCGAGGCCGACGGTGGCCGCGCGTAGTGCACTCGCCCACTCCGTGATGCTCGGGGCGTGCTCATCGTTGAGATAGGCGACGCCGAGACCGCCGCCGAGCGTGAGTTCGGCGAGACCGAGCCCGTTGGAAAACTTCACCATCACCTCGGCCGCCTTGGTGAAGTTCCCCGTATCGAACACGTTGGACCCGATATGGCAGTGGATTCCAACCAACTGCATTGCCATCGAATTGCCGGCTCGCTGAATTGCTCGTTGCGCGTCGCCATTGGCCAGGTTGAAGCCGAACTTCGAGTCGTTCTGCCCGGTGCTGACGTACTCGTGCGTGTGCACGTAGACACCCGGGGTGATTCGCAACTGGACGCGCGGCGCCGGAAGTCCTTCGGCCACCAGCGTTTCGATCCGGTCCATCTCGTCGAAACTGTCGACCACGATGTGTCGGACACCCACGGTCATAGCGTCACGAAGTTCGGCCGTGCTCTTGTTGTTTCCGTGCATCACACATTGGTGCGCCGGCACGCCAGCTCTCAGTGCAACGTACAACTCGCCACCCGTCGCTACGTCGAGCAATAGGCCTTCCTCGTGAGCGAGGCGGGCCATGGCCGTGCACAGGAAGGCCTTGGTCGCGTACACGACGGCGTCGTCACCAAAAGCCGCCCTGGCTTCGGCGCATCGTGCCCGTAGGTGCGCTTCGTCGTACACGAAGAGCGGCGTACCGTGGGCGGTTGCCAGCGAGTGAACGTCGCAACCACCAATCCGCAGGCGACCATCCACGATCTCCGAGGTGTCCGGAAGGAGATGACGACCAACGGCGGTCACATTTGCTCCGGGGAATCGATACCGAGTAACTGCAAACCATCCGCCAGCACACGTGCGGTCAGATCGCAGAGCGCCAGGCGCCCGTCGCGAATGGTGTCGGACTCGGCCTTCAACACCGGGCACTGCTCGTAGAACGCGGAGTACCGGGTGGCCAGTTCGTACAGGTAGGTGCAGAGGCGATGCGGGCTGTATCGCTCGAGTGCGTCCCACACAACGGAGTCGTACTGCAGAATCCACAGTGCCAGCGCACGCTCGCTCTGATGCGACACCAACGGCGTGGCGCTGCGTGCCTCTTCGCGCGTGGTTCCGGATCGGCGGAAGATGCTGCAGATTCGCGCGTGCGCATACTGCAGGTACGGCGCGGTATTGCCGTCGAACGAGAGCATGCGTTCCCAATCGAAGACGTAGTCCTTGATTCGATCGCCGGAGAGGTCCGCGTACTTCACCGCTCCGATACCGATCATTCGGGCAACGTTCCGACGCTCCGCCGCGGGCAATTCCGGATTCTTCTCGAGGATGGATGCGTCGGCGCGCTGTACCGCCTCGTCGAGGAGTTCGACCAATTTAACCGACTCGCCGGTACGGCTCTTCAACATCTTGCGATCACTACCGAGCACGCTTCCGAAGGCCACGTGCGCCATTCGCACCGGCTCTCGGAGCCAGCCGGCGTCTTTGGCAACCGTCTCGATCATCGACAGGTGCTGGGACTGTGGCGTGCCAACCACGTACAACATCAACGTTGCATGGAGGCGCTCGACTCGATCGATGACGCAGGCCAAGTCGGTGGTGGCATAGTTGTACCCTCCGTCCTGCTTGCGGATGATGAGTGGCAACGGCGAATTTTCGCGGTTGGTGAAGCCTGCGGGAAACACCACCTCGGCCCCGTCATCGGTAACGAGCAGGTTCGAGGCACGGAGCCTGTCGACGACCGTCGGGAGGAGGTCGTTGTATACGCTCTCCCCGCGCAGGTCGGTATCGGTGAGTTTCACGCCGAGCTTTTCGTACACCGTGGCGAAGTATCGGGAGCTCTCGGCAACGAGCAGTTTCCAGAGTCGTAGCGTGTCGGCGTCACCGCCTTGGAGCATGACCACCCGTTGACGCGCGCGTTCCTGGAACTCCGGTGCCGCCTCGAACTTTGCGCGCGCTTGCTTGTAGAAGCCGTCCAGGTCACCGACGGAGAGTTCGCGTGCCGCATCCACTTCGCCGAGGTCGACGAGGTGCTCGATCAGCATCCCGAAGGGTGTTCCCCAGTCGCCGATGTGATTCTCCCGAATGACACGGTGGCCAACCGCCTCGCACATTCGTACCAACGCGTCACCAATCACCGTGGAGCGGAGGTGTCCGACGTGCATCTCCTTGGCCACGTTGGGCGCCGAATAGTCGATGACCACGGTCTCGACCGTTGTTGCTCGATGAACGCCGAGGTGCGGGTCTTTCGCGATGTCTCGCAGCATCGTGCCGAGATGGCCGTTGTCGAACGTGAGATTCAGGAAGCCCGGTCCCGCCACCGACACCTTGCTGCAGATTCCACGAAGATCCAGTTCTGCGGAGATCTCCTCGGCGACCTGTCGTGGAGACTTGCCGACTTTCCTGGCAAGTCCCAATGCCACGTTCACCTGGGCGTCCGCGCGTTCACTCGGTCGCACTGCGGTATCGAGCCCATCGGTCGCGGAGGGGTACAACCGAGTCACCACCGTGGTGATGCGTTCCATCACCTCTGCCGCTAGATCAGCCATCGGTTCGACTCCGCATCAATCGTCACCCCTTCATTGTTGCGGATACCGCTCGGATGCGGTCACTTCCAGTGTTGTACGTCCGATACGGGGTCGGTGCGCGACCGGATTCCGCGTTGACGGCGAGATAGCGTCGGGCGCGAACGCAATATTGCCCTCGTAGCTCAGCGGATAGAGCACTGGCCTCCGGCGCCAGGTGTCGCAGGTTCAATTCCTGCCGAGGGCGCCAATCCCGTCGCTCACCCGGCTCGGCGGTGACCGTTACCCCTACGGGCAGGCGCGGACGGCATCCACGATCACCGAAAATCCACGGTCCGCATCGATTGTTTCGAGCACCGTTGCATTCGCCGAAGGACGGTCGATGAGTTGACGGTCGTCGATGACGGTCATGCCCCGCGTGTGGTTGCCGTGAAGGTCGACGGCCACGTACTTCGACGACGTTTCGAACAAGTCGGGATGTGTGAGGGCGAGGACGGAACACACGTCGTGCATGGCGGCTCCCTCGAATCCGACGTGGCGATTCACGTACGTGCCGCTGAAGAATCGCAGGAGTCCCGCCAACAGCGGCCCCACTCGCGGATGGGCCGACTCCACGGCGGCAATTCGCGGCGGCGACGCCTGAAACTCGTGGGTGAGGTGCAAACCAGCCATCACGATCGGCGCACCGCTCATGAACACGGTCGCAGCGGCCTCCGGGTCCAACCAGATGTTGAACTCCGCACTCGGGGTGCGATTTCCGAATCGGCCTCCACCCATGAGTGAGATTCCACGGAGTCGAGCGGCGAGGTCGGGCGCTCGGGTGAGTGCCAACGCAACGTTGGTGAGGGGTCCGGTTGGCACCAACCACACGTCGTCTCGCGACCGCACGGTATCGATGATGAAGTCGATTGCATGCGTGGAATCCGCCGGCCGCGATGGCTCTGGCAACTCCGCTCCGTCCATGCCGCTCTTTCCATGAACGTAGTCGGCGAATACCGGTGGCTGGACGAGCGGCTTGTCGGCTCCCGAGTGCAGCGGTGCCGTCGATCCGCAAAGGTCCAGGATGATGCGTGCGTTTCGCGTGGTGAGTTCGAGCGGTGCGTTTCCCGCCACCGTCGTAACCCCCAGTACGTTGCAGAACTTCGCGGCCACGATGAGTGCGAACGCATCGTCGTGGCCGGGATCGCAGTCCAGGATGATGTTTGGTGGTAGCGACATCCAAACGAGCCTAAACCACCGAAGTAATCGCGCGGGGATTACACGGCGTTCGGGCGGAAGTTACGCGACGTTCAGTCAGTTAGCGCAAACCACGCGGTCGTATCGGGTGGAACTTCTCCGCCAAAGATTTCGCTCGACGCACACAGCAACGTGCCCTGAACCGCCGGCGTGGCGGCCATACCCATGTTGGCGATACACACCACGCTGGGGTGATTGGCAAGCACTCGCCTGAACACCATCACACCGTCCCTGCAACGCTCGTCGTCCCACTCAAGTGCACCCCTCAACATCGCTTGTTGCGCTCGGCGTACT
>JAFMFM010000014.1 GCA_017856115.1 Actinomycetota bacterium
GCGAACGATCGACCTCGACCTCTTCAACGACGTGGCCGCCGCCTTCTTCGGCTGATTCCGAGCCGAAGCGCGGGAAGCCCACGAGGGCGGGAACGTCAGTTCGGGGGACCGAACTGGCGGTCGCCTGCGTCGCCCAGACCAGGCACGATGAACGCGTGCTCATTGAGGTGACTGTCGATCGATGCAGTGACGATGTGCAGGTCCATCCCGGTTGACTCCAGGTGCTTGATGCCCTCCGGCGCAGCCAGCACGCACGCGACGAAGATCGTCGCGCTCGCACCCCGGTCGACGAGGATCTTGCAGCCATGGGCGAGTGAGCCGCCGGTTGCGAGCATCGGATCGAGCACCACACAAGTACGACCACTCAGATTCGTGGGCAGTTTGGCCACATACTCACTCGGTTCGTGGGTTTGCTCGTCGCGTTGTACCCCCACCACGGCAATGTCGGCATCGGGGAGCAACTCCATGGCAGCGGGCAACATGCCGAGCCCTGCGCGAAGAATCGGCACCAAGACCGGACGACTCACGAGCTGGACCCCGTCGGTTGTGGCAAGGGGTGTCGTCACCTTGCGAGAGACCGTCGGAATCCGACGGGTTGCTTCTGCCACTACGACGAGTGACAACCTCCTCATCTCGGCTCTGAACATCTGGTTGGAGGTGTTTTGGTCGCGCAGATGGGTGAGGGCCTCCTGCGCAACGGGGTGGTCGACCACGGTGACTTGAAGTGCCATGGATACATACTTGCGCAGTCACGCGCTCGGGGGCGAACTCCAGTGGGTCGTCGTCGGGGGCGAACTAGCGTTTCGCACGTGCGAATCGTCACCGCGCACACCACGCATGACTGCGAAGTCGCGTGCGAGGTGTTCGACCGGGTCTGGGGTATGTCGGGGATGGTGTCCCACGAGGTCATCATTGCAACGGTGCACGCGGGTGGCTATGCATCCCTGGCGTGGGTGGGTGACCACGTCGTCGGCGCAAGCTGGGGATTTCTCGGTGCCGGCCGAACCCTCCACTCGCACGTCACCGGTGTGGTCGCCTCCCACAACTCCGTAGGTATTGGTGAAGCCCTCAAACGGCACCAATGGCACTGGGCCCGCGAACGCTCGCTCGAGGCCATCACCTGGACGTTCGATCCGCTGGTTCGCCGCAATGCCTATTTCAATCTCATCAAACTCGGCGCGGTGGTCACCGAGTATCACGAAGACTTCTACGGAACGATCGATGACGGCATCAATCGCGGCGAGCACACCGATCGATTGATGGTTCGGTGGCAGGTTGCAGGATGCGACGGTGCGCAGCCAACTGGAGCGGTCGTGCGGATGCATCACGACACGCCGAGTCGTGACGGGTGGGCGATCGCGACCCCCGAAAACATCGAGGCGCTGCGCATCACCGACCCCGATGCAGCGCAAGCATGGAGAACCCGACAGCGGGCAGAATGGCGAAGGGCATTCTCGGACGAATGGAAGGTGGCAGGGCTGATGGCTGACGGTGGCTACGCCGTGGTTCGCGCGTGATCGAGGGCATCCGATTGCGCCGAGCGCATATCGATCTCGTGTCGCCGTTTCGAACCAGTTTCGGGGTGGAAACCACGCGCGACCTGCTCTATCTCGAGGTGTTCGGTGGCGGAACCGCCGGTTGGGGTGAGTGCGTCGCGATGAGCGCACCGATGTATTCCAGTGAATATGTCGACGGGTGCGAGGACGTACTGCGTCGATTTCTGCTACCCGAGGTCGGGTCGGATACGACTGCGCAGTCGTTCAACGCAGCGGTCGAGGGCATTCGTGGTCACTACATGGCCAAGGCCGTGCTGGAAACCGCGCTATTGGACTTCTGGTTGCGTTGCGACCAAGTGAGCCTTGCAACGTTCCTCGGTGCCACACAGCCTCGCGTTCGATCCGGAGTGTCGGTGGGAATCCAGCCGAGCATCGACGACCTGGTTCGCGTGGTGCAGGGCTATCTCGACGATGGCTATCTGCGCATCAAATTGAAGATCGAGCCCGGTTTCGATATCGAGCCGGTTCGGGCCGTGCGATCCACGTTTGGTGACGGCCTGCTCTTGCAGGTGGATGCAAACTCTGCATACCACGTGTCCGATGCAGAACACCTGGCCAAGCTCGACGACTTCGATCTCCTGCTCATCGAGCAACCGCTGCCCGAAGAACAGGTTGCATCACACGCTCAACTTGCCAAGGTGGTGCGAACTCCAATTTGTCTCGACGAGTCGATTCTCTCTGCGGAGGTGGCACGCGAGGCAATCGACATCGGTGCGTGCAGCATCATCAACATCAAGCCGGCGCGCGTTGGCGGGTATCTCGAGGCCAAGAAGATCCACGATCTCTGCTTCGACAGGGGTATTGCGGTGTGGTGTGGGGGAATGCTGGAAACCGGCATTGGTCGTGCGGCCAATTTGGCGCTCGCAGCACTGCCTGGTTTCACGTTGCCGGGTGACACTTCGGCGTCGGCTCGCTACTTTCAGCGGGACGTCACGACACCGTTCGTGTTGCGTGATGGTCACCTCGATGTGCCGACGGGTCCTGGCATCGGCATAGATCCGGATCTCGATTACCTCGACTCCATCACCGACCGTATGGAGACCATCGCTATCGCCCGCGGGTAGGGCACGCGAAGACCTGCGGTCAGCACGAGGCCGTCAGGCGAAAAAGAATGGCGGTTTCGGGATCGTGCTTGTCCCGACCGCGAAGTCGCGCCCACAACGTGGTGACCGTCCAATACACGCTGAAGGCCACGTAGACGGGACCGTACTTCTTGCCCACCGCCTTGCGCACGCGAACCGCCTCGTCGCCGGTTACCAGGCGAGCCGTTGCCGACAACACCGGCGCATCGTTCGATACCTTGCCGCTCATGTCGCACACTTGCACGGTCACCCGCGGGTTGCTTCGGATGCGCTTGACCTTGCCGACGTTGGTTTCGGTGATTACTCCGAACTCGTCGCCCATCGCAGCGAACCACACGGGCGTGGGAACGGGGCTGCCATCACGTCGAAATGTCACGAGAGAGACGTACTTTTCGCGATTGCTGAGTGTGTTCGACATCTATGCATCACTCCCGGCTGCAATGGGGTCTACAACTAGTGAAAATCCGTCGGGATGGCAGGATTTGAACCTGCGACCTCCTGGTCCCAAACCAGGCGCACTAGCCAAGCTGTGCTACATCCCGCTTCGTCTCAGGCTAACGCTGTCGAGTGCCGCAACAGCGGCGAGCAAACGTTGCACGTCATCAGACGTCACGTAACGCACCACGCCTGCACGCACCACGCCACCGGATTCTTCGAGACCGAGGTGTTTCACCAATTCGACTGCGTACGAACTTCCGGCCCATACGGCGATCTTCTTCGCGGCCAGCGACTCCGCCACACGATCCGGTGACATGCCCGACACCGTGAATGCCACCGTCGGGGTTCGTGACTCCAGCGTCGGTGGACCCCAAACCGTCACATGCGGCATCGCCAGCAGTCCATTGAGTAGTGGCGCGAACACGTCGCGCTCGTAACGCGCAACGTTCCGCATGTCTTCCTCGAGCAGGTGGCGTGCTGCGGCCTCGATGGCAGCGATGTTCTCGAGGTTGGGGGTACCGGTTTCGAATCGTCGCGGGCCGACGTCGTCGGCGGGCCGAACCTTGGCAACCGGTAGGGAATTGAGCAAGTCCGGCTCGATGCAGAGTACACCGGCGTGTGGGCCGTACCACTTGTAGGGGCTGGTGGCGAGTACGTCGCAGCCGATATCGCGGACACTCACCGGCATGTGTGGCACGAGATGCACGGCGTCAACGAAGACGCGTGCACCAACACTGCGTGCCAGTGCCACCACGGCTTTCACATCGGGCATCGTGCCGATGAGATTCGACGCTCCGGTCACTGCCACCCACTTGGTGTTCGGCGTGATCAGTTGCGCCAAAGCGTCCATGTCAAGTCGGCCGTTACTGGGGGAGAAGGGTGCAAGCACGTGTTCGGCCCCCGAGTCCTCGCATGCGATCCTCCACGGCGACACGTTCGCGTCGTGGTCCAAACGTGTTCCCACCACACGATCCCCGGGTTTCAGCGTGTGGGCAACGGCTCGTGTGAAGGCGAACGTCATCGTGGTCATGTTCGCACCGAAGACCACGCCGTTTGGATCGGCATCAAGTAGACGTCCGACGACGTCGCGCGATCGCTCGAGCAGCGCGTCGGTGGCATGGGCTGCCGCGAACGCGCCATGCGTGTTGGCGTTGTTGCCGCTCGACGACCAATCGCTCGAGGCGCGAATCGCAACATCGACCATCTGTGTTCCGGCAGGACCGTCAAATCGGGCCCACTCGCCCCGTGCCCCCGGGAAGCGTTCTCGAACGGTGTCGGTCACTTGGCGCGTTTGGCAAGTTTGGCGAGACGCTTCTTTGCGCGTCCTACCGGAGCGAGATGGCGATGATCCAAATCGCTTACTTCGGTGCCGTCGGCGAATCGAACCCAATAGCGCTGCCACTGGAAACCGTTGGCCAGGATCACACGCCCCTCGCTGCCGGCCGGCACGTCGGGAAGATCGACCGTGGTCACCACTTTGTCGCCGATTCGCAAATCAATCTGACCCTCGTGGGGCTTGGCAAGGGAATGTGGCTTCCAAAAAGGCATCACCTCAGTATGGCACTTGTAGCCTTCTTCACTCATGCAAAGCACGGTCGAACAGCTCGAGGGCAACAAAGTCAAGGTCAACGTTTCCGTGGACGAGGTGGCGTTCGATCAGGACATCGAAGTTGCCTACCGCAAGCTCGCCCGACAGGTTCGCATCCCTGGATTCCGCCCAGGCAAGGCGCCACGTCGCATCATCGAGGCCCACCTCGGCGAGGACGGCAAGCGCGCCGCACGCGCACAAGCGATCGAGGATGCGGTACCCAAGTACCTCGCCGAAGTGGTCAAGCAGCATGACATCGACATCATCGCCACGCCGAAGGTCGACCACGTGCACGGTGCGGAGGACGTCAGCGGACCGATCTCGTTTCATTGCGAACTCGAAATCCGTCCAGTGGTGTCGGTGGCCGGCTACGCGGGCTTGCGCGTGGAGCTGTCGAGCATCACGTCGACCGAGAAGGAGATCGACGAGGTCGTCGACAACGAGCGCAAGCGTCACGGCACCCTCGTGGATGCGACGCGTCCGATCGCCACCGGCGATCAGGTGACGCTCGACCTCTCGGCATCCCGAAACGGCGAGTCGGTTCCGGGTCTCAACGTCGAGGCGTGGTTGTACGAGGTGGGTCGTGGCTGGGTGGCCAAGGGTTTCGACGACGAGCTCGTCGGTCTCTCTGCCGGCGACGAAAAGACGTTCACCGCCGTTCCCAACGGCAACGAAGACGAAGCGGATTTTTCGCTCAAGGTGGTGAAGGTGCAGGAATTGCAGCTACCAGAGACCACCGACCAGTGGGTGTCCGATACGTTCGGCGAATTCGACACGGTTGCCCAGTGGCGCAGTTCCATCGGCGATCGCATGAACGAATCGCGTCTCAACCAGGCGCGCAACTCGGTGGTGGATCGCGTCACCGACGAACTTGCGAAGTTGGTCGACATCGACCTGCCCGAGGCGATGGTCGACGGAGACCTGCGGTCGCGAGTGCGCAACACCGTCGACACCTTTCAGCGTCAGGGAATTGCTATCGCCCAGTTCCTCCAGATCACCGGACAAACCGAGGAACAGTTCATCGAGCAACTGCGGGAGCAGTCTCGAAAGGCGGTCAGGGTCGACCTTGCGTTGCGAGCCATCGCAAGCGACGAGCAGATGGAAGCCGACGACGCGGACGTCAACGTGGAACTTGAGCGCATCGCCGTGCGCGCGAACGTGAAGGTCAAGCGCGTACGTTCCCTCTACGAAAAGAACGATGCGATCGGCGACCTCAAGGCGCAGATTCGAAAATCGAAGGCCCTCGAGTGGCTCGTGCGTCAGGTCACATACGTGGATACCGAGGGCAAGCCGATAGCGACGGACCTGTTGTTGGATGCGGGCGTGGACATCGATCCCACGGCCGATACGGGTGCTTCCGTGAACTTGGGTGGTGAATCCAACACGAATGAAGAGGCGACCAGTACGGTGGACGACGATTCCCCCGACGAATGATCAGGTCATGAACTTTTCGAACTATTACGTTCCCAACGTCACCGAGACCACCAGCCGTGGCGAGCGCGTGTACGACCTCTACAGCCGACTGCTGAAAGAGAACATCATCTTCCTCGGCACGCCGATCGACGACACCATCGCCAACCTCATCTGCGCCCAGCTCATCCACCTGGAGAGCGAGAACCCGGACAAGGACATCAACATCTACATCAACAGCCCCGGCGGCGACATCACGGCGCTGTTCGCCATCTACGACACGATGCAGTTCATCAAGAACGACATCGCCACGATTTGTCTCGGTCAGGCTGCGTCGGCTGCGGCGGTGCTGTTGGCCGCCGGCACGAAGGGGAAGCGCCTTGCGTTGCCGCACGCCCGCATCCTGTTGCACCAGCCGTACGGCCAGGTTGGGTACGGGCAAGTAACCGATCTGGAGATTGCCGCTCGCGAGATCCTGCGCATGCGCGACCTGCTGGAGATCATCCTGGCCAACCACACGGGGCAGAGCATCGAGCGGGTGCATGCCGATACCGATCGCGATTTCGTCATGGAGGCAAAAGAGGCGCAGGAGTACGGCGTGATCGACGAGGTCATCACCACCCGTCAACTCGCCGACCGCAGCGGACCCATTCGATAAGGAGGGGAGACCATGGCCAAGTTCGGTGACACCGCGGAACTCGTGAAGTGCACGTTCTGCAACAAAACGCAGAAGCAAGTGAAGAAACTTATCGCCGGTCCTTCCGTCTACATCTGCAACGAGTGCATCGACCTCTGCAACGAGATCATCGACGACGAAGTTGCAGACGCCAAGAGTCTCGGGCTCGAGAACGTTCCGACACCGCGCGAGATTCGCGCATTCCTCGACGACTTCGTCATCGGTCAGGATGCCGCCAAGAAAGTGTTGGCGGTTGCCGTGTTCAACCATTATCGGCGCATCAAGTATTCGCAGAGCAAGAAGCTGCGTCGCGACGAGGTGGAGTTGCAGAAGAGCAACATTCTGTTGCTCGGGCCCACCGGCTGCGGAAAAACGCACATGGCACAGACGCTGGCGCGCCTGTTGAACGTGCCGTTCGCCATCGCGGATGCAACTGCCCTGACCGAAGCCGGTTACGTGGGCGAGGACGTGGAGAACATCCTGCTGAAACTGTTGCAGGCCGCCGATTTCGACGTGAAGCGAGCCGAGATGGGCATCGTCTACATCGACGAAATAGACAAGGTGGCGCGCAAGAGCGAGAATCCATCCATCACCCGCGACGTCTCGGGCGAGGGTGTCCAACAGGCACTTCTCAAGATCCTGGAGGGAACCGTGGCCTCGGTACCCCCGCAGGGTGGACGCAAGCATCCTCACCAAGAGTTCATCCAGATCGACACCACCAACGTGCTCTTCATCGTGGGCGGGGCATTCGCCGGGCTCGACCAGATCATCGGATCGCGACTCGGAGACAAGGGTGTGGGATTCCACGCGACGGTGAAGTCGAAGAAGGATCGCGACCCCGGGGATCTCTTTGCCCAGGTACTTCCCGAAGACCTGCTCAAGTTCGGCATGATTCCGGAGTTCGTCGGACGTTTGCCGATGATCGGTGCGGTACATGCACTGAAGAAGGATGCGCTGGTGCAAATCCTCACCGAGCCGAAGAACGCCCTGGTGAAGCAGTACCAAAAGTTCTTCGAGTTCGAGGACGTCGAGCTCGTCGTGACCGACGAGGCTCTGGCGGCGATCGCCGACGCTGCACTCTCGCGCGGTACGGGAGCTCGCGGACTTCGGGCCATCCTCGAAGAGGTGCTTCTCGACACCATGTACGACCTACCCGGTCGAACCGATGTGGCCAAGGTGGTCATCGACGCCGACTGCGTCACCGAGCGAGCCGCGCCGAAGATCACCACGCGGTCGCCTCGAGTCAACAAGCCCAAGCGCGCCGCTTCCTAAGCGCGCGTCGCAGGCGCACGGGTTCCAACTACCGTTCAGGTCATGTCCAAGTCGCCAGCGGCGGTGCGGCGCCAGGTGGCTCCACCGGAAACGTCGGAGACTTCGTCAGCGCTGGCGCGTGCCACCGCGTTCCTCGAGTCGCACTCCGTGTACGAAAAGACGGGACGTATCGAGTCCCCGAGTACCGCGAACATCGAACGCTTGGTGCAACTGCTGGGAGACCCGCACCTTGCCTACCGCACCATCCACGTCACCGGCACCAACGGCAAGGGTTCCACCACCCAAGTGATCTCGCGGTTACTCACGGCCCACGGTCTGAAGGTAGGTACGTACACAAGTCCGCACCTGGAGCGTGTGAACGAACGAATGTGCATCAATGGTGAGCCGATCGGAGACGACCAACTGGCCGAGAACGTGCTGGCGATTGCCGATTTGGAGCAGTTGGTTGGCACGCGACTGAGTTACTTCGAGGTGATGACTGCCGTTGCGTTCCGTTGGTTCGCCGACAGCGCGATCGATGTAGGCGTGATCGAGGTTGGTCTACTCGGACGCTGGGATGCCACCAACGTGGTTCGAAGCGACGTTGCCGTCGTCACGAACGTGTCGCTCGATCACACGGAGTTCGCGGGTCCGACGCACGCCCACATCGCGCGCGAGAAGGTGGGAATCGTGAAGCCCGACAGCGTTTTTTTGCAGGGAGAGACCCGCGAGGACCTCCAGCCGATCTTTGCGGCCGCCGCGTGTTCGCGTCGCGTGGTTCGAAACCAGCACTTCGAGTTGTCGAGCAACGAATTGGCGGTGGGAGGCCGACTCCTCTCCGTTCGCACCACGCGTGCAAGGTACGACGACGTGTTCGTTCCGCTGCACGGAAGCCACCAGGGTGACAACACCGCAGTAGCAATCGCAGCGGTGGAGGAGTTCTTCGACCAGCCACTGTCGCGCGACGTGTTGGAGGAGGGCATGGCGGCGGTGACGATGCCGGGACGATTCGAGGTTCTGGGCCGACAGCCGCTCGTGGTCGTGGACGGTGCGCACAACGTCGGCGGCGCCGAGAAGTGTGCAGAGGTGTTCTTCGACGACTTCCAGGTGGACGGGCGACGTGTCCTGGTGATTGGAATGCTGAAGAGTCGCGACGCCGCCGAACTACTCGGTGCCTTGCGCGCCGATGAGTTCGACCTCGTGGTGTGTTGCACGGCACCGACACCTCGCGGTACTTCGGCGACCGACGTAGCAACTGCGGCTCGTGCAATCGGGTGCGACACGGTGCACGTTGACGATGGTGTCAGCGAGGCGCTCGCATACGCGTACCGGCAACTTCGAGCAGAGGACGCGCTATTGGTCGCCGGATCGCTGTACGTGGTGGGTGCCGCGCGACCCGTGCTCCACGAGCTGATGCCGTAACGGTAGCCTTGGCCCGTGCCCCAAGCCACTGAAAACACGCGAACCCTCGTCCTGCTCAAACCCGATGCCGTCGAGCGTCATTTGGTGGGGGAGATCGTCTCCCGATTCGAGCGAAAGGGCCTTCGTATCGCGGCCATGCAGCTGCGAACGTTGGACTCCGACACGCTCGCCAATCACTACGCCGAGCATCAGGGCAAAGGTTTCTATGCGGATCTGGTGGCGTTCATGTCGCGTGGACCCGTCGTGGCAATGGTGGTGGAGGGTCCCGAGGACACGTGGGAGATCGTTCGCGCAATGATGGGTGCCACGAATCCGCGCGCGGCTGCACCGGGCACCATTCGCGGTGATCTCGGCACGATCTTCACCGAAAACCTCGTACATGGAAGCGACTCGGCGGCGTCAGCCGAGAGGGAAATTCAGATCTTCTTTCCGGGGCTCTAAGGCACCAGCGTGGCCGGCACCAATCCGATCTCGCTGACGCGTGACATCGCGATCGACCTTGGCACCGCCAACACGCTCATCTACATCAAGGGTGAGGGCATCGTGCTCGACGAACCCAGTACCGTCGCACTCGACACCGTTACCGGTCAGGTGGTGGCGGTTGGTCACGACGCCAAGCGCATGTGGGGGCGGGCACCCCGGAACATTCGCGTGGTACGACCGCTGAAGGACGGTGTCATCGCCGATTTCGACCTGTGCGAGCAGATGTTGCGGGAATTCATTCGTCAAGTGCACACGAGTCGATTCAGCAAACCTCGCATGATTGTGTGCGTCCCGTCGGAGATCACGGGGGTGGAGCGTCGCGCAGTGCAGGACGCAGCGGAATTCGCCGGCGCTCGTCGGCCGGTGTACGTGATCGAGGAACCGATGGCCGCGGCCATCGGGGCGGGCCTACCGGTCAGTGAGCCGAGCGCGAATCTCATCGTCGACATCGGTGGAGGAACCACGGAGGTGGCCGTCATCTCGCTCGGGGGCATCGTTACCGCCAGTTCATGTCGTGTCGCCGGTGACGAGATCAACGATTCCATCGTGTCGATGTTCAAGAAGGAGTTCAATCTCGACATCGGCGACAACACCGCCGAGGACGTGAAGATTCAGTTGGGTTCGGCGTGGCCGTTGGAGCAGGAACTCACCGCTGACGTCGGTGGGCGAGACGTAACCACAGGTTTACCCCGCACGCAGGAGGTCACGACCACGGAAATTCGCGCCGCGATCGACGTGCCGATAACCACCATCGTCGATGTCATCAAGAACACGCTCGAGCGGACGCCGCCGGAACTTGCAGCGGACGTGATCGGCAATGGCATCACCCTGTCGGGTGGGGGTGCGCTCTTGACGGGTTTGACCGAGCGGATCATCCACGAGACGGGCATCAACACTTTGGTGGCGCCGGACCCGTTGTTGTCGGTGGTGCTCGGTGGCGGATTGACGCTGGAGAACCTGGATGCGATGAAGGGTCTTACGGCGCAATCGGACGACGAGTAATTCGGCGGTTGTCGAAGCGTGGCACAAGGCAAAACCAATCTCACCAGGGCGGTGCTGTTGTTGGCATTGGCATCGGTGTTCCTCATCACGCTCGATCTCGGTGACTCCAACTCAACGTCCAGAGTGCGCCGGCTATTCGACACGGTGTTCGCTCCGGTGGAGAACGTGTCCCGAGTGGTCACGCGCCCGTTGAGTGACGCCTGGAACTCGTTTCGCGCGTACGACGACGTCGTCGCGGAGAACAACCGTTTGAAGGAGCAGGTGGCACTGCAGGAAGGGGCCGCGGTTGCTGCCGCGGCATCCGTTCGTCTTTCGCAGGAGTTGCTGGCACTCAACGGCCTGCCAACCTTGGCGGGCATCAACTCCGTGACCGCCCAGGTGATCGGTGAAACTCCATCGAATTTCTCGCAGACGGTGGAGATCAATCAGGGAAGCAATTCGGGCATCAAGGTGGGCATGCCGGTGTTGAACGCCGCCGGTCTCATCGGCAAGGTGACGGAGGTGTTCGCCGATCGTGCCCTGGTCATGCTCCTGTCCGACCCGGATTATGCACTCTCGGTGAAAGTGGTGACGAAATCGAGCCGGACTCCCGTCACGCTTCCACCACTGCCGACGGAGGATGCGCCAACAGTGGACTCGGTGCTCGATTCGAGCCAAACCAGTACCACGTCATCGACGACGACGACCACCACGACCATCCTCGGTTTCACTCCAACGGTCACCACCATTCCGGCGGAAATCATTTCCGGTGGAGGGTCCAACATCACCGTGCCGATCGCCAGTCAGTTGTCGGTTCGCGAGACGGGAATTCTGGAAGGTCGAGGACCCGGATCTCAGCCAATCGTGCGATTCCTTGATGCCACCACTCGTGCCGAGGCCATCGAGGTGGGTGCCCCCATCGTGTCGGCGGGTGGTTCGCGCAGCTTGGCGCCACCCGACATCGTCATCGGTGTCGTGTCGCGCGTGGTGGAACGGCTGGGTACCGCCGGACCGGTATTGGAGGTGGAACTGGTGGCGGATTTGTCCAATCTCTCGTTCCTTCGGGTGCTGCTGTACCAGCCGATTACGGAAACGGGGAGGTAGCCGTGCTGGGGCGATTGTTGCAGGTGGTTGCCAGCCGGTGGTTCAGGTTGGTCCTTGTGACGCTGTTGGTATTGTCGCTGCAAACGACCTTGTTCAGCGAGATTCGCCCCTTCGGATATTCCGTGCAGCTGATCGCCATCTACGTTGCGGTGGCCGGTGCAGTTCACGATGCACGCGTCGGTGCCATCGTGGGTCTGGTGAGTGGGCTCATGTATGACGCCGTTCTGGCGACGCCGCTCGGAATATCCGGGTTGGTGCTCGGTGCGGTCGGCTCGGGTGCGGCCCTGTTGCTGCAGCCGTTTCGTGATCCGACGTGGTGGCTGCGAATCTTGGCCGTGAGTGTCGCTGCGGCGCTGGGTGAGGTGTTGTTGCCGTTGGCGAAGGCCGTGGTGGGACTGGGCGGTTGGCTCACGGCCCGGGTAGCCGTGGTAGCGCTGGTGACCTTCGTGGGCGGACTGGTGTTCTGTACGCCGCTCATTCCAGTGACTCGCTGGACCTTGCGTGAAAGGGTGTCAATTGGCCGGCGATAGTCAACAGCGTCGCTGGACCGCGCTCGGCGGCTTTGCCATCGTGCTCTTGGCCTTGTTGTTGACGCGGGTGTGGTTCCTGCAGGCGGTCACCAAGGAGGAGACCGAGCGCATCATCCTGCGGGTTCAGTCCCGCGTGGTGAAGCTGATCCCTGAGCGTGGACGTATCTTTGACGTGAACGGTCGCGTGGTTGCCGACAACAAACGGGTGCTCGTTGCCACCATCGACAGGCGCGTCATCGCCGATCCGCAGGATCGATTGGAGATGTTCCAGCGGTTGTCCGGGCCGCTCAACACACCGGTCGAACGTTTGTACACGCGCGCCGACGACAAGCGGTACGACCAACTCACGGAGATGCCGTTGGCCTTCGACATCTCCGAGGAGCAGGCGGCGTTCATCATGGAGCGCATCGAGGATTACCCCGGTGTGGTCGTAAAGGAGGATTGGCGACGGATCTATCCGTATGGTGCCATCGGCAGTCATGTACTGGGGTTTCTCGGTGCGATCCAGAAGGATTCTGCTGCTTATTACAAGTCGCTGGGGTACGACCCCAATGAACGGGTCGGCTTGTACGGGGTGGAGCTCACGTACGAGGTGGATCTTCGGGGTGTGCCTGGCTACATCCGCTACGAAGTGGATGCCGTCGGAAGAATCAAACGTGTCCTGGAGCGCGTCGAATCCCAGCCCGGACGCGATCTACAACTGAGTATCGATTGGAAGGTGCAACAGTTCGCAGAGCAAGCCTTGGAAACCCAGCTGCTGGTTCGTCAACGAAACGAAGCACCACAGGTGTTCTCGCCCGACGGGCTTCCCGATCCCCAGTACGACGAGGTGAACTACTACAAGGCTCCGGCCGGCTCCGTCGTGGTGATGAACCACAACACCGGTGAGATAGCGGCGATGGCGTCGTACCCGCGATTCGATGGGAGATGGTTCACCGCCAACGTCGATGCCGAGAAGTTCGCGCAGGTGTTTCCGCAAACCGACGATCCCGACCTCTCGATCCTGGTGAATCGCGCGGTGTCGGGTAGGTACAACCTGGGCTCCAGCTTCAAGCCCTTCGTGGCGTATGCGGCACTGCACTCCGGGCAACTGCCCGGGGGAGTCGACTATCAATTCGACGATCGTGGTACCTACAAACTCGACAGCATCCCCAAGGAGCGGTGCGACCAGGGAGTGAAATGCGTGTTTCGAAATGCCGTGTGTCGAGCAACCGGGGCGCCCTGTCGCTACGGAAAGGTCAATGTCGAGGCAGCCCTGGCGGTGTCGAGCGATGCATTCTTCTACAAGATCGGCGAGCAGATCCTCACCGAACGTGGATATCGCGCGGTCCTGGAGGAGGAGGTACGGCGATTCGGGTTCGGTTCACCAACCAACGTGGATCTTCCGTTCGAATATGCGGGCACCATTCCGAATGCCGCCTACAAGCGCTACCTGGCCGACCGCGGTGTGATTGCCGAGGATGCCGGTCGCGCCTACTACGTGGGTGACAACGTGTTGTTCGCGATCGGACAAGGGTTGTTGTCGGCAACGCCGCTGCAGGTGGCGAACGCGTACGCAACGCTGGCCAACGGTGGCACATTGCGCGAACCCCGGGTGGTGCGCTCGGTACTACAACCAGGTACGCGCAACAAGACCTCGGGTCTGGCGGACTTGCAGACCGCCTCGGTGAGTCAGCGTGTGAGTGCCCAGTCGGCAAAGACGAAGGTTCCGCTTCCGCCGGACGTGCGCGAACCCATCGTGAACGGTCTGCGGCGCGTGATCACCGGGCCGGGCGTTACGTTCGACTACTACCACAAGACCACGGGCGAGAACCTGTTTCGCAACTACACCGGTGTTCCGATCGCCGGCAAGACGGGTACCGCCCAAGGTTTCAACAACCTGCCGTGGAACGACTCGTCGGCGTTCGGTGCCTTCAGCCTCGATGCCACCAAGCCGTACAGTGCCTTTGCATACCTCGAAAAATCGGGATACGGAGCCACGGCCGCGGCCCCGGTCGTCAAGTGCATCTTCCTTGCACTGAGCGGCAAATGGCGGGTGGACGACGTGGTGCCAGCCGATCCGCTCGACACGGCGTCGAACCTTGCCGCCTCGTCGACCCGATTGCGAAACCCTATGTGCCTGGTGAGCAGCGCACTGGATGCGAGGGACTGACGTGTCGATTGCCTTTCGTGTACGCCCTCGCCCGTCGGATCCGCGTGGTTCTGCCAGCGTGCTCGATCCTTGGAGGAACGTCGACTGGATGATGATCACCGCCACGGCGATGCTCACCGTCATTGGAATCTTCAACATCTACTCGACCACCAGTCCGAGGCTGGTGCTGCGTGCCGCCGATCCGTTCTATTTCACACAACGTCAGGCGCTGTTCGTCATCGTGGCGGCTATCTCGATGTTTGCCGTCATGTTCTTCGGGCACGATTGGCTGCGCAGCAAGGCGCTCTGGCTGTACTCCATCACGACGTTCTCGCTGGTCATCCTCTTGCTGTGGGGTAGGGCCAGTGGTGAAACGAAACTGTCGTTCGATCTGGGTCCGATTGCCGTGCAGCCGGCGGAGGTGATGAAGCCCGTGCTCGTGTTGGTGCTCGCTGCGTGGTTCGCCGATGCCGGACTACGAACCCTCCCGTACGACGAATTCGTGAGGGCGTTGCTGATCGCGGGGTTGCCGTTCTTGTTGATTGCACTCCAGCCGGACCTCGGTTCTGCAATGACGATTGCAGCGGGGGTGTTCGGTGTCATGCTCATCGCCGGAACCCAACAAAAGCACTTCGTGGCCATCACCGTGCTGGCGGTCGGAAGTTTCATTGCCAGCATCTGGTCGGGCGTGGTTCGCGACTATCAGCTGGAGCGTTTCACCGCGTTGTGGAACCAGAACAACACCACCAACGAAAGCCTGCAGAACCTCGTCCTTCAGGTGCGATACGCAAAGCGTGCCGTTGCGGCGGGGGGATACTTCGGCAAGGGTTACCTGCAGGGTGAATTGACGAACGGACGGTTCATCCCGGTGCAGTCGACGGATTTTCCGTTCTCGGCAATCGGGGAGCAGTTCGGCTTGGTCGGCGCCATCGTGGTGGTGTCGCTCTTTGCCTTCATCCTCCTTCGAGTGTGGATCATCGGCCGCAACGCCAATACTCCGTTCGGACGTTTTCTCGCAGCCGGCGTGTTCGCCACGTTGGCGTGGCAGGTGTTCCAGAACATCGGGATGACGATCGGCATCACGCCCGTGTCCGGTTTGCCGTTGCCGTTCGTCTCCTACGGTGGCTCCCACCTGGTGGCGTGGGCCATCATGATCGGACTGGTGCAAAGCGTCGAAATGCGTCGCTCGGCCTGAGCGATTGGGGCGGGGCCGGGCCATCTTGAGGGTGCGCCAGGCGTGGCTCGGGACTCGGTAGACTGCTCTCGGAGTTGGGAGCACCCAACACAAGGTTTCGATATACGCACGAGCGTGCGAGCGCAACGGGAGCAGTGCGCACCGCGCAAGTGCACGGCAAATCCGGCGCATACGGCGTGGGCTTGCCGCCACAGGAAAGGTTTTTGACATGACGAATGAATTCGGCGAGGGCGATCGTTTGCCCGTTGAGTTGCCCGACCACCCGCGTGAGGGTCGGCCATCCATCCCACCGCCTCCGGGTCGCGCTTTCGCAACCCCGCGTGGAGACGATGACGGGTCCGATGATGCACGTAGGGGCGCCGAGAATGGCCGTGGGGACGACACTGCCGCGCGCAGCCAGCAACGAGAAGTGCGCGGGCGCGAACCTCGGGACCGTGATGATCGCGGTGCTGACACCGGCGGTGGCGGCGGAGGCGGCGGTGGACGTTCGCGTAACCGTCGTCGGCGCCGAGGTGGCCGCAATCGGTCGCGCGGCGAAGGTCGGGGCGAGGGTCGCGGCGAAGGTCGTAACGACGGGCGCGGAAATGGCCGTCGTCAATCGCGCGCTGCCCGTGACCACGTCGATACCGAAGCAGACCTGATCGCGCGTCGCAAGGGCAAGGAGCGCGACGGACGTCCACTCGGGCGCTATCTCATGTGCGTGCACGTTCGTAACGACTTGACCCAGGTGGCATTGCTCGAAGGGCGCAGCCTGACCGAGCACTACGTGAGTCGTCCGGCCGACGATGTAACGCAGATCCACGGCAACATCTACCTCGGCAAGGTGCAGAACGTGCTTCCCGGCATGGAAGCCGCCTTCGTTGACATCGCCACACCGAAGAACGCCGTGCTCTACCGCGGCGACGTGCAGTTCGACAAAGAAGACGTGGTCGAACAGGGCCCGGAACCACGAATCGAACAGGTGCTCAAGCGCGGTCAGTTGATTCTTTGTCAGGTCACCAAGAATCCCATCGGCGAAAAAGGAGCGCGCCTCACCCAGGAAGTGTCGCTACCGGGACGATTCGTGGTGTTGATACCCGACTCCAAGACCTACGGCATCTCCAAACGCCTGCCCGAGAACGAGCGTCGTCGTCTGCGCAGCGTGCTCGATCGAATCAAACCCGAGGAACACGGTCTCATCGTTCGCACGGCGGCCGAAAATGCCACCGAGCACGAATTGGCGACCGACATGAAGCAATTGGTCGAGCGCTGGGACCGCATCAAGGAGAAGGCAACCAAGGCCAACTCGCCGACCTTGCTGTATCGCGAACCGTCGCTCGCCGTTCGTGTCATTCGCGAGGAATTCAGTAGCGACTACCGCGGTATCGTCATCGACGATCGACCGCTCTTCGAGGAAGTTCGAGACTACATCGGGGCGTTCAATCCGGAATTCGTCGACCGCGTGGAGTTCTGGGATGAAAAGCAGGAGGGCTTCCCGCTCTTCGAGCAGTACCGAGTGGTGGAACAACTGCGAAAGGGTCTCGATCCAAAGGTGTGGTTGCCGTCCGGTGGCTCGCTGGTCATCGAACACACCGAGGCACTCACCGTCATCGACGTGAATACGGGCAAGAACGTGGGAAAGACCAATCTCGAAGAAACGGTGCTCGGAAACAATCTCGAGGCCGCGGAGGAGATTGCCCGCCAACTTCGGCTACGCGACATCGGCGGCATCATCGTGATCGACTTCATCGACATGGAAGTGAAGGAGAACCGCCGGAAGGTGGTGGAAGCCTTCCGCAGGGCATTGGCCCGCGACAAGACGCGCACCCAGGTGTTCGACATCTCGGAGCTTGGACTCGTGCAAATGACCCGCAAACGCATCGGAGAGGGTTTGCTCACGGCGTTTGCCGATACGTGTCAGACCTGTCACGGCCGAGGGGTCATCGTGGATACCGATCTGCTGGAGGACGACGCCGCCGTGGTGGCGGGATCCGACCTGCCGGAGAGCTCCCGATAGGGTAGGAGTCCGTTATGTACGCAGTGATCGCCACGGGTGGCAAACAAGAAAAAGTAACCAACGGACAGACGTTGCGCGTGGAGTTGCTCGACGGCGCTGCCGGAAGTGAAGTGTCGTTCCGCCCGGTATTGGTCGTCGACGGATCCAGTGTGTTGTCAACACCAACCGAACTTGCCAAGGCGTCGGTGAAGGGCACCATCGTTGGTGAGGAACTGGGCGACAAGATCGACGGATTCACCTACAAGCGTCGTACGAACCAACGTCGTCGCTACGGACATCGTCAGCAGTACAGCGTCGTCAAGATCACCAGCATCGCGAAAGGCTGAATCATGTCAAAGACAAAGGGTGGCGGCTCAACAAAGAACGGGCGTGATTCCAACGCGCAACGGCTCGGCGTAAAGGTGTTCGACGGAACAAAGATCACTGCCGGCACCATCATCATTCGTCAACGGGGCACCAAGGTGCACCCCGGCAAGAACGTGCGTCGTGCCAGCGACGACAGTTTGTTCTCCTTGGTCGATGGTTCGGTGAAGTTCGCCGAGCGTCGCGGGCGTCGAGTCGTCGACGTTCTACCCGTCGCCTAGTTAGGGTCGCAGCGCCTGGCGCAACATTGCATGAAACTTGGTCTGATCGGCGCGTAGCACCACCCGCGTGTTGGCCGGTTTGCGGGTGACTCCCAACCAATCCACCATGGTTTGACCGCGGGCAGGGCCCTCACCAAGGACGATCTCGACGTACCGGGAATCCTCCTTGGTGATGATCGATTCGTCGATCGCCGCGCACATGGCGATTGGGTCGGGAAAATCGAAGCCCGGCACCTTGGTGACTTCCTCGCAGAAAGCGCGAACATTGCGCTGGATGTCCATCGCAAACTCGGCAAGCGGGCTGATCGAGCGCAGATCGGCGGCCAGCGCATCGTTGATGGCTGCATCCTGCCAGCTCACGTCCCAGCCCACCATCTCGATGTACATGCCGGAAGCGAACACCATGTGTGCCGCCTCCGGGTCGGCCCACACGTTGAATTCCGAGAGGGGTGTCACGTTGCCGGGCAAGACACCCGTGCCCGCCATGCTCACGCATCGTTTTACCCACGAGGTGAATCGAGCCTCACTGCGAATCGCCACGGCCACGTTGGTGAGCGGTCCGAGAGTTACCAGTTCGATCTGGCCGGGATTGTTGCGAAAGGCTTCGATCATCGCATGGATGCCGTCACTGGATGCGGGAACGCGACCCGTGAGATCGAGGCCGATGTCGCCCATGCCGTCGTGCCCGTGGACGTTTTGTGCCGATTCGAGCGGTCGGGAGAGCGGTCGATCGGCGCCGGCGTGAACCGGAACGGTGCTACCGCATTTCTCCAACGTGATGAGGGCATTTTGCACACCCATCTCGAGAGGTACGTTGCCGGCAACGACGGAAATCCCGACGACGTCCACGTCCGGATGCCGTAAGGCGATGATGAGTGCTACCACGTCATCGCTTGCAGTGTCGGTGTCGATCCAGATGCGCCGCTTCACGCGGGCTCACGCTAGACGATGCGGTCTGGCTATCGGTTGACGTGCAGTATCCGGTAGCCCTGCTTGCTCGTGCGGCGCTGCACTCGGTAGCCAACCGAACCAAGCCATGTGGCGAGGGAGTCGGATCCGAGGTTCTTGTGAACCACGAGATCCGCAGAACCATTCGGGGCAAGTCGAGCCAACCAGTGCTCGAGAAGGAGATGAAGCTCCGACTTGCCGATGCGAATCGGTGGATTCGACCAGATGGCATCGAAGCGCACATCCTCGGGAACTTCGTCCGGCGAAGCAATCCGCACGTTGGTAATGCCGTTCAGGATCATGGTTCGTCGGGCCACCTCGCGGGCACGTTCGTTGACGTCGATCGCCCAGACGTCGGCATCTGGGCGCAACATTGCGAGTGCCGCCGCGATCGCACCACCGCCGCAACCGAGATCCAACAGCACACCGCCCGTCGGGACGTCGGCATTCTCGATGAGTACCCGCGTACCCCAGTCGAGGTCGCCGTGGTTGAAGACGCCACGATCGCCGGCGAGCATCAGATTCATCTTGCGAACCTTCACCGGGTGCGTGGTCGGGGCGGTGTTGGATGCCGGTTGTTCGGCGAAGTAGTGATCCGACGACGACATGCCCATCGGTAGCCTTGCACAGTGTGACGTACGAGATTCGCACCTTCGGCGACCCCGTATTGAAGGCGATCGCCGAGCCCGTCACCAACATCGATGAGCGATTGGTTCGACTCACCGACGAGATGTTCGACGTGATGTACAAAGCACCGGGGATCGGCCTTGCCGCCACGCAAATCGGTGTACAAAAACAGGTCTTCGTGTACGACATCGACGAAGAACGCAAGGTCATCCTCAACCCACAGATCGCCGAATCGAACGGCGAGTGGGTGTATGACGAAGGGTGTCTGTCGATTCCGGGCTTGTACGTGGAGATGTTGCGTCCCAAAACCGTGCTCGTGCGCGGCATCAATCTGGATGGAAATCCGGTGGAATTCGAAGCCGACGAGCTACTGGCGCGACTGTTTCAGCACGAAGTCGATCATCTCAACGGCGTGCTCATGTTCGACCGCATGACCCCCGATCAACGCAAGAAGGCCGTCACCCTGTATCGGGCCCGAGAGCATCAACCCAAGGACGCCGAGCCGTTCCACTTGAAGCTGGACTAACCCAGATACGCACGACGTGACCACTCTCGCCGCATTGCCCACGGGCGCTGCGAGGCGCATCGTGTTTCTGGGAACGCCCGAGGTGGCAGTGTCTCCACTGCGCGCATTGGTGGCAGCCGGTGTGGACGTTGCGTTGGTGATCACCCGGGTGGACAAGCGGCGCGGACGTGGTGGGGAGCTCTCGCCCAGTCCCGTGAAGCGCGCGGCTACGGATTTGGGCATCCCGGTGTCGCACCGGCTGGAGGACGCGCTCACCGTTGGTGCCGATCTTGGAGTGGTGGTCGCCTACGGACGGATCATCCCGGCCGCGGTGCTGGAGCGGCTGGCGATGATCAACGTGCACTTCTCCCTGCTGCCTCGCTGGCGTGGCGCGGCCCCCGTGGAGCGAGCGCTCTTGGCAGGTGACCAAGAAACCGGTATCTGCATCATGCGTGTGGAGGAGGGTCTCGATACCGGAGTGGTGTACGCCCGCGTCGTGGTGCCGATTCGACCGGACCATACGCTCACCTCGCTGCGAGAGGAACTCGTCGAGGCATCACTGCCGCCGTTGATCCAGGCGGTAACACGAGGATGCGGCACGGGTGAGCCGCAGGTCGGCGAACCAATCCACGCGGCAAAGGTGTTGCCGGGCGAACTGGAGTTTCGCTTCACCGAGCGTGCGGGCGAGATCGTGGCAAAGACGAAACTCGAAACCGCGTGGTTCATGTTCAACGGGAAGCGCGTACGAGTGCTGCGCGCCGAGTTGATCACCGAACGAAACACCGACACCGCGACCGGCCGTGCGACGGCCGAGCAGATCGTTGCAGGCACGGTCGTGAAGGTGTCGCGCGAGGGGGTGGAGGTGCAGTGCCATGATGCCGCCATACGTCTCCTCGTGGTACAGCCCGAGGGCAGGGCGGCCATGAAGGCGTCGGAATGGGCGAACGGTGCCCGTCTTGCGTCATCGTTAGCCTGACGTCATCATGTTGCGACTCGTACTCCCAAAGGGGTCACTGGAAAAAGCGACGTTCGAGTTGTTCGATGCGGCCGACCTGACGGTGAAGCGGTCATCGCAGGTGGACTACCGGGCCTCGATCCTCGATCCACGTATCGGCGAGGTGCGAATCCTGCGACCGCAGGAGATACCCACCTACGTTGCCGAGGGCCTCTTTGACATAGGAATCACCGGACGCGACTGGATCGAGGAAACGTCCAGCACCGTGCAGTCGCTCGGCAAATTGAACTACTCAAAGGCCACGAATGACCCCGTCCGCATCGTGGTGGCGGTTGCGCAGGACTCGACGTTCCAGAAAGTGGAGGATCTTCCCAAGGGTGTTCGAGTAACGAGCGAATACCCACGTTTGGCGAAGTCGTTCTTTGCATCACGCGGTATCGATGCGGACGTGCGGCTCTCGTATGGCGCCAGCGAGGCGAAGATTCCGGACATCGCCGATTGCGTGGTGGACCTCACCGAGACGGGTCGCGCCTTGCGGGCGGCGGGCCTTCGCATCATCGACACCATCCTCACGAGCCATACCGAGTTGATTGCCAATCCGTCGTCCTATGCCGATCCGGCAAAACGCCATGCCATGATGCAGCTGCTCACCCTCCTCGAGGGTTCGCTCGAGGCGCGCGGCAAGGTGTTGGTAAAGCTCAACGTCAGCGATGCTTGTTATCAGGCGGTGTTGAAGGTGTTGCCAGCGGCCAAGTCACCGACGGTATCCAAACTGGCGTCGGGCGATTGGGCGGTCGAGTCCGTGGTGGAGAAGCGAACCGTCAACACGGTGATTCCGGCGTTGAAGGATGCCGGGGCCACCGACATCCTCGAGCTGCCGATTTCCAAGATCATCCACTGAACACATCGTGTCGAGTGGGTCGGATCGCTACGAACCATGGTGAGTGAAACCATCCGGTCCGCGTTCGTCGCGGTACCCAAATCGCTCCTGCACGACCATTTGGATGGCGGACTTCGGGTGGCAACCATCCTGGAGATCTCCGACGAGATCGGGCGGCTTGCCAGCCTGCCGTCAACGGATCCGAAGGCGTTGCAGGCGTGGTTCACCGCGGGTGCGGAATCGCGGGACCTGTTGAAGTATCTCGCAACGTTCGAGCACACCATCGAATGCATGCAGTCCGCCGTGCACCTCGAGCGCGTGGCCTACGAAGCGGTGATCGATCTTGCCCGCGATGGCGTGGTGTACGCCGAGATTCGGTACGCGCCCGAGCTCCACAACATGGCATTTGCGGAGAGCGCGGAGGCGATTACGGCAGGCTTTCGGCGAGCCGAGCGCGCGGCCATGGAAGAGGGACGGTTCATCTCGGCACACCTCATCGTGTGCGCGATGCGTACCGAACGACGTTCGCTGGAAGTTGTCGAATTCGTGGTGCGGCAACGCAATGTCGACGACAAGATCGTGGCGTTCGACCTTGCGGGTGCCGAGACCGGTTGGCCACCACGCCTTCATGCCGAGGCGCTCGAGGTTGCACGCCGCGAGCATCTGAACGTGACCATTCATGCCAGTGAGCCACCGGATCTGGAATTGATCGCCGATGCCGTCACCCACGGTGCACATCGAATCGGCCACGGTGTGCGACTGAATCGTGATACCACGAAGCGGGGCGATGGATCACTCGCGTTGGGGCGTCTGGCACAACACGTGCTTGATCGACAGATACACCTGGAGATGGCGCCGACCTGCAATACCCAGATCGGTGCCGTCAACTCCCTGCGCGAACATCCAATCGGGTCGTTCCTGCGGCAGGGCTTCAACGTGAGTGTGAACACCGACAATCGACTGATGAGTCACGTATCGCCCAGCAGTGAGATGCACGCGGTTGCCACGGCCTTCGATCTGTCGTGGGGGGAGGTTCGCCAACTCGTGGTGAACGCGATCGACTCCGGTTTCGCGCCGTACTCGATTCGGCGAAACATCGTGGATTCGGTCGTGAATCCCGCATTCGCCGCCCTCGGCACCTAACGCGGCAGACGCACCTCCACGGCGATGCCCGGGAATTGCAGCGACATCTCGCCGAAGAGCAGCTCGTTGGCGTGCGTTATCGGTGCCCTCGATGCCACGATGGTGAGTGCGGCGGTGGTCTGGAGGGTGTCGGAACCTGCTCGGCGGGCGGTTTCCACCCGGTAGACGTGCGGAGCCACTTCGAATACGTCGACCCATTCGGTGTCGGGCCGGGTTCGTACCCCGAGAAAACCGTACGACGACATGAAGGTGAATGGTGCGTACTGGTCGAGGGCGAATCGACCTCGCCGTCCATGCTCGAAGCCGACGATCACGCCCGGCTCGACCAGCGATGTGGCCCGGATGTCGCCGAACGTCTGAACGTGACGTCGTGCGGTATCGACGACCTGCGGTGTGAAGTTGCGACGTACACGGCCACACAGCCGGCGAAAAAGCGGCAGAAAGTACACATCGTGTACGTGCGTCGTTTCGTCGTTGAGTGTGGTCGGACCGGCGGCCGGTACGCCGATGGCGGTCATCAGCACGGACATGAGCGATACGTAGAGTTTGGGGTCGAGTCCGTACGACCGTGAGTATGGGCCGGCCTGCATCGCAAAATTCGGATGCCACACGTTCTGCAGACGTGAACAAACCCGATCGATGACGTCGATTCCCAGTTGGCGACCATCCGGTGACGGCGAGAAGTCGGCGAGCAGGCATGCGGCGAACAATGAAATGGCGTCGTAGGTGGGGGAGTTGTATTCGGCAAGGTCGCCGTCGCGGTCGAGTTGCCCCGACACCGGGGCGACGAGCCCCGTGGATTGCCCCGTCACGTCGGCCAGCCAGGAGTGCATCAGCGCCACGTTGGAGTACTCCGGTGCGATGCGGCCGACGTGTTCACCCGCGGCGGCGGCCACGACGGCGCGCTGCATCTCGGCGCGAAGGTCTTCGTGGAGCACGTGCCCGTACAACCGCTCGGTCAGCCACAGGATGACTCCGAGGAATTGTCGCCAGTTGGGGTCGTAGTCGCGCCACTGCTCGGTGCGCGTTCGGCCCTCGGCGTCGATGGTTCCGGCGTCCGGTTGATTGGCATGCGTCTTGAACGTGCCCGCCCAGCGAGGGTCGGCGTCGGGCGGATACTGCTGCTTCAGCACCTCCCGCAATGCGCGTTCTGCTCGGGATACGTTGCCGGCTTCCAAGTCGAGGAATGCACCGAGGGCGGTCTCGCGCACGAGGTGCAGCCCGTACAACCGAACCATGCCGCGAGCGTCGTCCCATAGTTGTTCGTGCATCGTCGCGAGCGCGTCGTCGAGTGCCGTCACGATCAACCTCCACGACCACGTTCGCCCAACACCCGCAATCCTCGAATGCGGCGTCGCGGTTTTGCACTGCGCTGTGCGAACCTCAGAACGTGCTTCATTGCAATCTCGGGGTCGTCGGTGAATACGAGCAGGTCGAGATCGCGAGCGGAGATCATTCCGGCGTCCCGCATGGCATCCAGTTGCGCCCGCAACGGCTGCCAAAAGGTTTCGCCCATGACCACCACGGGAAAGTCGTGCATCTTGCCGGTTTGGATGAGTGTGAGTGCCTCGAACAGTTCGTCGGCGGTGCCGAATCCACCCGGAAACACGATGAAGCCGAGTGAATACTTGGTGAGCATGTACTTACGGGCGAAGAAGTAGTGGAAGTCGACGCGAATATCCAGGTAGGGATTTGGCGCTTCTTCGTGTGGTAGTCGAATGGTGCACCCAACGCTCGGCGCACCGACGTCACGTGCACCGCGGTTGGCGGCCTGCATGATTCCTGGGCCACCACCGGTGATGACGGTGAAGCCCGCCTTCCCGAGCAAGCGACCCACGTCGCGAGCGATGGCGTAGTCCGACGATGTCTCGGGAGTCCGCGCCGAGCCGAAGACCGTGATTGCTGGCCCCACGAAATGGAGTCGGCGCATGCCGCGAAGCATTTCCGTGGCGATCCGGTTCAGGATGGCCAGGTTGCGAAGGCGACTGCGTGGATTCGCGAGAAACTCGGCATCCAGCGACGATTCCAATCGATCGGGCGACGGATTCATCGGCACGATGTCAACCTATGCCGTGCATGGTGCGTTGGCTACATCTTCGATAACGGTTGGAATCGGCGCAGCGTTTCGGCTTTGATGTCGCGCTTGCGCGACGACACCATCCACTCCAAACGCCAATGCGAGACCGCCGCGTGGAAGCACGTGGTGGTGTCGAAGAAATTCACCCCGAACAGCCAGAGCGAGTCCACCAGGAGTTGTGCGACGGAGTCGGGCTGACATCCTTCGGCCTCACGGAAGATGGTCCAGTTGCAGAACTCTTCTCCGAGTTCGAATGGTGGCCGGTATCCCAGACGATGCAACATTCGTCGTTGCGGGTCGCTGTAGGGCTGCCCGCGATAGTGGTCTCCTTGTACCTCGATTTGCAGCCGGAGATCCTCCCGCCAGGCGAATTGCACGTACGGGGGATTGTCGGATGGTTCGGAGCCGTCGAATCGGTTCTCGTGGGCGAGAACCACGACGTAGTCACGTCCTTCGCGCACGTATGTTGCCAGGCGGGTCATGCACACCTGTCGGCGACGCTGAGCATCCCGGTGTTGGTTGAGGTCGAGGTCGGACATTGCTAACCGAACGCCTCCCGGGTACGTGGGGAGCCGGCGCCGTCAGGGTCCGGAAAGATGTCTTCCACTGCAGCCGTCAGTCGGTGCACGAGTGGCCGCGCCGCATCGACATGGCCGAGCTTGGTGGTGAACACCTCGGCCAACCTGGTGTAGTACCACTGTTGATCCGGTGCCTTGGCATTGAATTGCGAGTTGTCGAACATCTCGCGGGCCGAGGTGCCGCCACGAACGAGGGCAGCGGTTGCCTCCGCATTGTGCACCTTGTCGGCCAGCGACACCAAGAGTGCCGGATCGTCGGATGGTTTTCCCTCGAGGGCATCGATGTAGTTCTGTTTGCGACGCTTCCAGTCGGCAGGGACGCGCTTGTCTTCGGGTGTTCCGTCGGTGGTGGCTTGGACCATCTGCGTGACGCGGGTGGCGGCACCTGGTTCGACGCCCCGGGTAACGAGTAGGTCGACCAGCTCACCGGGCGATACGTCACAATCTTCGATGACGTCATGGAGCAGTGCGGCAGCCGCTTGTTCTTCGCTTCCGCCGTGTTCCATGACGAGTGCCGAAACTGCCAGCAGATGCGACAGATACGGCGTGTCGCTGCCTTTACGTGCAATGTGGGCGAATTTGTCAACAGCCACGTTCAGCGCGGCAGTGGTGAGCACGCCCGAGGTCCAGCGCGGAGTTCGTGTTGTCACCCGACCCAAGTGTGTCACAGGGGTATTACGTACGCGCGTGTTCACGGAGTGCGTAGGTGTTGACGACGGCTCAATCAAAGAACACCTTGCCCGCTAAATCGACTGGTCGCGGTGCTCGCCTCGCCTTGATGATTCGGCCCGCTTTCGGGCCCTCACCACCTGGCCCCACAAATGTGCCGTTCATTCCTGAGTGGGTAAAGACGGTGTCGTATTCAAGGGTGCGATCCCACACCACGTGATATTTGGTGTCATCGCTGAAGTAAAACGCCACTACCTGCCAGTGGCAGCGCCCGCCGTGCGGTGCGCCAGCTGCACCGTTCAACTCCTCGGGCGTGATGCGTATGCCTGCTCTATCGAACAGTCGAATCAGACCACCGAGTGTCCAGCTCGGGTAGTACTTAGCAAGCATCTGTTCGGTAAAGCCACGCCCGACGGGAATCCAGTGGGTGTAGTGCAGCACATGGTCGACATGTGCCCGAGTGAGCTGCCAGAGGTACTGGTGCGGGTCAACATCGCCGTGGGCGGGGGATTGCGGTGGATTAGTGGCCATTGATGTCTCCTCATCGTTCCCGGCGTTACCACCGACTCGAGATCGGTTGGTGACCGTCAACGGGCCGGGGCCCTCGGGTCGTCTGGATGAAGTTCATGCCCGTGTGGGGCACGGTGGCATGGTGCCACAGGGACACCATGCCACGGGGGTGTTACGCACAAATTGGGCATCGGTGTGCGTATGACCTGGCTACACCACACCCATCAAGGAGAATGATGCAGTGACCACTCACCACCTCACGAAGTCCAACTTCAAGCTGGGAGTGGAGTGCAAGCAGAAGCTCGCTTACTACAAGGCCAAGTACCCGAGCACCCTCACGGACAACGACATGCTCGAGTTTTTCGCCGAGGGTGGTTTCATGGTGGAAGCCATCGCCCATGCCGTGATGCTGCATGCCAATCCATCCGCCGAGTTCGAAATAACGCTGCAACACGACCGGTTCCAGGCTCGCGTCGACGGTTGGGAGCAATTTCCTACGCATGCAGTGCTCACGGAAATAAAGGCCACCAGCGTGGAATCCGCGGATCCGTCGCAGTTCCTCACCAAGGCCGGAGAGGTGAACGGTGGGTGGCGACCGTACCTTCTGGATGTCACGTTTCAGGTAATGGTGGCACGCCTCGCGCATCCACAACTGGAAATCCGCCCGCGACTCTGCGTGGTGAACAAGACCAAACCCACGAACCTCGAGGGAATTTACGCAAACATCGACGTGTTGGACGACAAGGATGCCGATCGCGACAAACCTCGTGCCGTGTTCACCGGCGACCGTGCCTCGTTGGCGGCGGATCACTTCCTCGAGTTCATCGACGTGTCCGACATCGTCGAACAACTGATGGATGAGGTAGTGGAGGCCTCGACAGACTTGCTGGACCACCTCGATGGCAAACACACCGGATACGTGCCCGAACGTACTGCGAGCTTGTGTCGCTCGTGCGAGTTTCGAGGTGATGCCCTCTCTCCGAACGGATTCGCGGCATGTTGGGGGCCGTCGCCTACCGACTCGCCCCACTTCCTCGACATCCACCAGGGGTACCGATCAAAGGAGCAGAAATCGGTCTTTCAGCAGATGTTGATGAACGGCAACTATCGCCTCGTGGATCTTCCCGACCACGTGGTGGATGCCGGCGGGTCGTGGGGTCCGCCACGGCGTAATCAAGTGCGTGTGGCACGCGAGGGCAGGGAGTTCCAGGATCCGCAATTGGTTGTCGAACTCGCCAACGTGACGTATCCGATCCACTTCATCGATTTCGAGGCATCGCGAATTCCCGTTCCGTACCTGGCTGGAATGAAGCCGTACGAACAGGTGGCATTTCAGTTCAGTTGTCACACCCTGCAATCGGCGGATTCGACCGAACTTCGCCATTCGCAATGGCTGAACCTGCACGATGTGTATCCCAACGACGAATTCGTTCGAGAGTTGCGCAACGTTGTTGGGGAAACAGGAACGGTGTTGGTGTGGAGTCACTACGAAAAGTCCACCCTGAAGGGTGTTCGACGCCAGTTGCGGGAGCGCGGAGTGCTCGATGCGTCACTCTCTCGATGGTTCGACGGTCTCGTTGGACGAGAGTCGGTGGATGGCGAGGAAGTGCCGCCATCGGAAGGTTCCCGTCTGCTCGACATGCTGCAACTGTCGAAGCGGTACTACTGCCATCCTGGGATGAACGGCAGCCACTCGATCAAGCGCGTGCTCGATTGCGTGTGGGCGTCTGGAAATTTCTTGTGGAGTGATCCATGGTTTGCCGAGTATTACCGCGTCGGAGATGATGGTCGTCCAATGGATCCGTACAAGACACTTGCCGCATCGACGGACGTGCGGCTGGACGACACCTTCGAGGGCGACAATGGTGCAGATGCAGTGACCGATGGTGTCGGCGCAATGCGCGCGTATCAGGAACTCATCTATGGGCGTCGGCGTGGCGACGAGCTGTATCGGCGACGATTGGCCGAGTCCTTGTATCGATACTGCGGTCTCGACACCGCAGCCATGGTGATGATCTGGCGCTACTGGCTCACCGAGCGTGTCACACCCTGATGCCACACTTGCGTAGTCATATGTTGAACCAGCAGTCTCATCCCCGCAAGCACAAGGAGTTCTAACCATGGAAACCTTCATCGGTCTCGCCATAGGCCTCGTCGTCGCCGTTGTCGCCGTCCTGGTGGTATTGCAGCGAACGTCCGTCGCACCAGCCGCACCTTCGAACGTTGCGGTAACACCCACGTTGACCGCCGCTGAAATCCGTGACGTCATTCGTGAGATTCATGGCGAAACCCTGCGCGACCTGGCTGACCAGGCCAAGGACGATCGACAGGATGCCATCAGCACCGCGGCCACAAAGGTCGGCGAGGCCATCGATCTGACCAAGAAGCAAATCGACGAGAAGATGGGACGGCTGGAGACCGAAATCCGTCAATTACGCGAGATCAACTCCGAAAAATTCGGAAGCGTCGATACCGCCGTTGCCGGTTTGGCTCAGCAAACCCAGGCACTCAACAAGGTGTTGTCCAGTTCCCAGGGTCGCGGCAATTGGGGAGAAAAGATGTTGGTCGACATCCTCATGCAGGCGGGATTCGAACGCGGCATCAATTACGAGATGCAGGAGAAGTTGGAGGCAGGCGGGAAGCCCGACTTTACGTTCTTTCTGCCGCCGGATCGGGTCTTGTATCTCGACTCCAAGTTTCCGATGGAGAACTACCTCAAGTACTTCGAAGCCCAGGACGACAACACTCGCAAGATCATGAAGGACGCGTTCATCAAGAACGTCGAAGAGCGTGTGAAGGAGTTGGAGAAGCGCGACTACGTGCAGCAGTCGGGTTCGAACGCCATCGACTACGTACTGCTCTTCATTCCGAACGAGAGCGTGCTTGGCTTCATCCAACAGCACAAACCCACCCTCATCGACGACGCGGTTGCCAAACGGGTCGTTCTGTGCTCGCCACTCACGTTGTACGCGTTCCTCGGTGTGGTGCGTCAGGCGACTGCCAGCTTCGCCATGGAGCAGAACGCCAACGAGGTACTTCGATTGCTCACCAGTTTTGGCAAGGCGTGGGGCAGCTACGTGAAGAATCTGAAGGACATCGCGCGCCACTTCGAGGCCATGCAGAAGAAGCTGAAAGCCGTTACCACCGGCCGCGTCTTCTCGACGGTCAACAAGCCACTACGCGAAATCGACGAGCTCGCGCACAATCGCGGAATCTCCGCCGACAACTCCGCCCTGAAAGAACTCGATGCAGCGCTTGCGGAGGCCGACTCCGCCGAAGCGGACGACGACGAGGACTAGGCCTTCGACTTCATCTGCACGTACACCATCTGAATGTTGCTCAATGCATCACGCATGGTGCTGATGTCGTCGCCGAGACGATCACCGAGTTTTTCGACGAGAGCCGCGAGCGCATCGATGGCGAGTGAGGCATCATCCAGTTTTGGAGGAACCGACGACAGGTGGATGGCGGCCAGTTCGTAGAAGCCCATGAGATGGTTCACGACCACCACCTGGGCGGGTGCTTCCGCGATGCGCTGGCGTGCGGCCTCGAGCGCGTCCTGAGCGTCGGACAGGGCCGTGGCATCGTCGGGTACGGCGTCGCGGGGGCTGGTGGAGTCGTCGCTCGTCATCGCCGCTACGCTATTGGAGGCGTCGTACCGCTTCGGTGGTCGATGCCACGGCAAAGTGATCGGCAACTTCGGTTGCCAGTCCACCTCGCCACGACATTCCAACGGATGTTCGACTCGAACGACGGTTGGTGAGTGAGTGCGGGTCGAGCGCCAGCGGTGCGATGCGCCGCGTCTCGCCCCTCCTCGCACCTGCGTCGGTCAGGTCGGAGATCCTTCGTATCCCATCTCTATAGGAGGCACAGCCGCTTGAACAGCAGTGACCAGTCATAGCACCGCCGAGCAATGAGCCGCGGTTCAATGAGCGAATCAGGGTTCCCAGAGTTCGTCTCGTTGACGCGGATGGTTCGCAAGTCGGAATCGTGCCCACCGAAGACGCACTCGCCAGAGCGCGTGCCGCAGAACTCGACCTGGTCGAGGTCGCAGCTCAGGCCGATCCGCCGGTGTGTCGAATCATGGACTACGGCAAGTTCCGTTACGAGGAAGCACAGCGCGTAAAGGAATCCCGCAAGAAGACCATCCAAATCACGACGAAAGAAGTGAAATTCCGACCCAAGATCGGAAAGGGTGACTTCGATACCAAGGTTCGACACATGCTCGAGTTCCTCGAAGAGGGGCACAAGGTGAAGGTGTCGCTTCAATTCCGAGGTCGAGAAATGGCCCATCCCGAACTGGGGAAGAAGGTGCTCGACGAGGTGTTGGAGCAATTGGGTCCGATCGCTCGGGTCGATACCGAACCTCGCCTCGATGGTCGCAGCATGACGATGGTGCTCTCGCCGGACAAGAAAGCCGCAGCCAACGCCAAGAAGCCAACCTCTACAGCCACGAGTTCGAACTCAACGAAATCCGCATAACGAATCCAACGACAGGAGACAGCAATGCCGAAAATGAAGACATCCAAGACCGCCAAGAAGCGCTTTCGCAAGACCGGGAAGGGCAAATTGCGCCGTCAGCAGGCGATGCGCCAGCACTTGTTCGAGGCCAAGCCGTCCACTCGTACCCGCCGTCTCGACGGCACTGTCGATGTGCACTCCGGCGATGCCCGCAAGATCAAGCGTTTGCTGTGCGAGCGCTAGAGATTAATTTTCAACGACGACATCACGTAACCATCCAGTAACGACAAGCCACCGAGGATAAGGAGCACACACCATGGCACGCGTCAAGCGCGGCGTACACGCCAAGAAGAAGCACAAGGCAATCATGAAGAAGGCGAAGGGGTACTTCGGCGATCGCAGCCGTACGTTCCGCGCCGCCAACGAGGCAGTTCTGCATGCGGGTCAGTACGCATTCCGTGACCGTCGTGCCAAGAAGGGTGAGTTCCGTAGTTTGTGGATCCAGCGCATCAACGCTGGTTGCCGCCAGCACGACCTGTCCTACAGCCGCTTCATCGACGGTTTGAACAAAGCCGGTGTTGAAGTCGACCGCAAGGTGCTCGCCGACATCGCCGTGAGTGATGCCGACACGTTCAAGAAGCTCGTCGACACCGCCAAGGCGGCGCTCGCCTGAACGAGACGCTGGGGTTTTCACACCAGCGCGTTCAACAACTGAGGCGCTTGCTTGCGCGTCGGTCCGCTCGTATTGAAGAGGGGCTGTTCGTCGTCGAAGGTTCGTTGCTCATCTCGGAAGCGATGATTGGCGGCTGGGACGTCCTTGCTCAATATCGCAGTGTCGACGCTGCGCCGATCGCCGGGTGCGACGCGGTCGACTTCGTGCTCGGGGAGGGTGTGCTCGAGCGAGTGGCGTCCACCGAGTCACCACAGCCCAACATGGCGCTGGTGTCGCGTCGAACGGCTTCGCTTGCGCGACTTGAACTCGACGTGGCAGATGCCCGCAGCGGCTTCGGTGCGGCTGCGCCGGCCGTGGCCACATCGTTTGCACCGTGGATTCTTTTCCTCGATGCCGTGAGTGATCCCGGCAATCTCGGCACCATCCTGCGTAGCGCCGAAGCCATGGGTGCGGCCGGTGTCGTGCTCGGTTCGGGCTGCGTCGACGCCTTCAATCCGAAGGTGGTACGCGCTTCGGCGGGTGCGCTGTTTCACGTGCCGGTGGTGGAGGGCAGTACGTTGGGTGAAGTGAAGGCACTGGGGTACCGAATTTTGGCCACGTCATCGCACGAACAGTCGGGGTCATCGTCGCTTGGTGAAGCGGACCTTGATGGTGCGGTGTGCGTGGTGCTGGGCAGTGAAGCCCATGGCGTTGGCGAGGCCAGCAAATCCGATGTCGACGGGTGGATCCGCATCGATCATTCGGGGCGCGCGGAGAGCCTGAACGTGGCGATGGCAGCAACCATCATCAACTACGAAATTGCACGGAGGCGCCAGTGAGGTTCCGATCGGACGTTCCGGTCAACCCTTCCACCACGCACTTCGTCAACGGGGTTCCAATCATGGGGCCATTTCCCGTGGGATGTGAGTCGTTGGTGGTGGGAATGGGGTGTTTTTGGGGAGCGGAGCGAAAGTTCTGGCAAGCGCCGGGAGTGGTCACCACCTCGGTGGGCTACGCAGGCGGGCACACGTCGAACCCCTCGTACGAGGAAGTGTGCAGCGGGCGCACCGGCCACACCGAAGTGGTGATGGTGGTGTTCGATACCGCCCAAACGTCGCTCGACGACATACTGCGGGTGTTCTGGGAGAACCATGACCCCACGCAAGGCGACCGCCAGGGCAACGACATCGGCACGCAGTATCGCAGTGCGATTTACTTCGCCAACGATGCCCAGCGACTGGCCGCCGAAGCTTCGAGGGCGGTGTTCCAACTCGAGCTGTCGGCCGCAGGTTACGGTCCCATCACTACGGAGATCGCGCCATTGAGGGAGTACTTCTACGCCGAGGACTACCACCAGCAGTATCTCGGAAAGAACCCGAACGGATACTGCGGCATCGGCGGCACCGGTGTCTCGTGTCCCATCGGGATTCGGGGAGGGGTGATTCCGTCATGACCTCCGTCAAGCGTCGTTTCGTTTCGATGGTGGTCCTCGGGAGTCTTTCGTTCCTCGGCTTAGGTTGCGCATCCACGAGCACGGGATCGCAGACTGCGACGGCTGCCGTCAGTGCCGAGACAATCATCATCGACGTTCGAACGCCCGAGGAATTCGCAGCAGGCCATCTCGATGGCGCGCTGTTGTACGACATACAGGATCCGAATTTCGATGCACTCATCGCCGAGCTCGATCGTTCGTTGTCGTATGTGGTGTATTGCCGGTCCGGCAATCGGTCGGCGCGAGCGGTGGAGCGCATGGCAGCCGCAGGGTTCACCAACCTCGTCGACCTTGGTTCGCTGGAGAACGCTTCTGCCGTTACGGGCATCGCCATAGTCCAGAACTGACCACCGTGCAACGAAAACTCAAGTAATCTCGATGTGATGTCCGCGTCGGGTGATCTTGCTTCACGGATCGCCGATGCACTCACGAATGCGAGCACCGACGTAGGAGTTGCCCCCGACGTGGATGCTCTGCGACGGGTCGCCAACGCACATACCGGCAAAGGGAGTGTCTTGGTAGGACTGAAGTCCTCGTTGGGGTCAATCACCGATGTCGAAGCGCGAAAGGCCGCCGGACGGGCGATCAACGAGGCGCTGCAGACGCTGGAAGCCCTGGTGGCAGAACGCTTGACCGGACTGGAAGTTGCGGCAGCCAGTGCAGCAGCTGCGGGCGAGGCGATGGACCTCACCGAGCATCTCGCGCGACGTTCGCGCGGTCATGCCCACATCGTGACGCAGGCGTGGGAGCGGCTCGAAGACGTGTTCGTTGGAATGGGCTTCAAGGTCGCCGAGGGCCCCGAGGTGGAGACCGACTTCCACAATTTCACGGCACTGAACATGCCGCCGAATCATCCGGCGAGAAGCGGATTCGACACGCTGTTCGTGAAGTACGGTTCGCCCGGCTCGACGCTCCTGCGAACCCACACGTCGCCGGTGCAAATCCGAGTGATGCAGGAGTGGGATTTGCCGATTTATGCCGTGATGCCCGGACGGGTGTTTCGGCGTGATACCCCGGACGCCACACACATGCCGGTGTTCCACCAGATCGAGGGATTGGTCATCGACAAGGGCATCACCTTCGCACATTTGGCGGGCACGATCGAAGCATTCACGAAGGCGTTCTTCGGTAGTGAATTCAGCAGTCGTCTGCGACCCAACTACTTTCCATTCACGGAACCAAGCGCGGAGTTCGACGTTCGCAGCTCGAGTGGCAAATGGATTGAACTCGGTGGCTGCGGGATGGTGCACCCCAACGTTCTCAAGGCGGGGGGTGTTGATCCCGAGGTGTACACGGGATTTGCGTTCGGGTTCGGTATCGATCGAATGGCCAAGGAGCGGCACAACGTTGCCGATCTGCGCGACATGTATGCCAATGATCTGCGATTCATGAGGCAGTTCTGATGCCTCGCGAGGCGGTGTAGTCATGCGCATTCTTCGATCCTGGTTGGCGGAGTACTGCGACCTGAAGCGATTGAACGACGACCAATTGGGCGATGTCATGACGGCCCTCGGCATGCAGGTGGAATCGGCGGAGGTGATTGGCACACCCGTGGCCGGCGTGGTGGTGGCACGGGTGTTGCGCACCGAGCGTCATCCTGACGCCGCCAAAGTACATCGAGTGTGGGTGGATGCAGGTGATGGCGTCGAGCACCATGTGTGGTGTGGGGCGTTCAACATGAAACCAGGCGACCTCGTTCCATTGGCGACCCTCGGTACCGCGATGCCCGATGGTCGCGAGATCCTTCGTCGCGGAATCCTCGGCATCGATTCCGAGGGAATGCTTTGTTCTGCTGCCGAACTCGGACTGTCGAGCGACGCCGCGGGCATCATGATCATGCCCGAAGGCTCGTCGCTCGGTCGCAACGTCTTCGACGCACTCGGCGTGAAGAGGGACGTGGTGTACGACCTCGACATCACCCGCAACCGTCCGGATGCCACTGGGCACCTCGGGGTTGCGCGCGACGTTGCAGCCAAGTTGGGCGTGAAGTTCCTGCCGCCGAAGGGCGACGCAAACAAAAAGGGTCCGGCGCGTCGCGTACCAGTGGACATCGTCGCAAAAGAGGCCTGTGCACGATTCAACGTCACGGTGATGAGCGGTATCACCGTTGGCCCGTCGCCCGACCACCTTTCTCGTCGTGTTCTCGCGGCTGGCATGCGGCCGATCAACAACGTGGTAGATGCGTCCAACCTGGTGATGCTCGAGTGCAACCAGCCGAACCACGCCTACGACGCCGAGAAAGTTGCGTCGGGATTCCGGATCCGTTTGGCCACCGTGGGGGAGACGCTCACAACGCTGGACGGCGTGGTGCGCACGCTCGACACGAAGGATCTGCTCATCTGCGATGGCGACGACCGTGCCATCGGTATTGCCGGTGTGATGGGCGGGGCAACCACGGAAATCAGCGACACCACCACCGAGATTGCACTCGAAACCGCATGGTTCGAACCGAACGGGGTGCGGCTCACGAGCCAGCGCCTTGCGTTGCGCACGGAGGCATCGGCGCGGTTCGAGCGCGGGGTGGATGCGCTCGGCGTCGACTATTCCATCGCTCGATTTGCGTCACTGCTTCGGGAGTCGTGTCCGAAACTGGTTGTCCACTCAGGTGCAACAGACGCACGAACTCGCCACCTACCGAAACCCGCCAACGTTTCGTTGCGGGTTGCTCGGGTGAACCAGGTGCTTGGCACCAGCCTTCATGCCAGGGAGATTTCGTCGTTGCTCACGCGTATCGGATTCGTGTGCACACCAAAGAAGATTCTCGCAAAGAAGAGTTCAAACGTGCCGAGCGGCCCCGGCTTTAGCGTGAAGGTGCCGTCCTGGCGTCCTGACTGCGTCGACGAGGTCGATCTCGTGGAGGAGGTGGCGCGTCACGTCGGCTACGAGACGCTCGGAAAACGGGTATCGCAGTCCACGCAGCCGGGTGGATTGTCGCCACTTCAACAGCGTCGCCGCGCACTTCGCGACGTGGTGTTGTCACTCGGCGCCAGCGAAGCCATGCCGAGTCCGTTCCTGGCACCGGGTGATCATGAGCGTGCCGGAGTGGTATTGGAGTCCGCCGCACTCGAGTTGGAGAATCCGTTGGTGGTGGAAGAAAGTCTCCTCCGCACCTCGCTACGACCGGGGCTCTTGAAGGCGATTGCATTCAACGTGTCGCATCGTGCGAACGGCATCGCGCTCTACGAACTCGGACATGTGTACCGAGCTCAAACCGTGTCCGGCGGTAGGTCACCTGCTGGCAATGAAGTGGCGCACGACCTCCCGGACGAGACCGAACGGTTGTGCATCATGGCCGTGGGAGTCGACGCATCCGCGGCGGTTGGTTGGTGGTCGGAGATCACGGCAGTGTTCGGGGTGGGGGCGCAGGTGGACCAATCGCGGGTTCCGGCCGGGTACCACCCCACGCGGAGCGCAACGTTGGCACGGGGCAAACAGGTAGTGGGCTACGTGGGGGAGATCGATCGCACAGTGCTGGCGCGATACGGCGTCGACGAACGTGTTGCATGTTTGGAAGTTGATGCTTCGATACTTCTGGGCGAAACCCCGAAGGCGTCCATTGCCAAACCGGTCAGTCGGTTCCCGTCGAGTGATTTCGATGTTGCTTTTTCCGTACCGGCGAACGTTACTGCAGCAACGCTGCACCGTGCGCTTCGGCAAGCGGTCGGAACGCTCGGCGAAGAGGTGACGCTGTTCGACGTGTTCCGCAAAGCGCCGACCGACCAGACGCGGAGTCTGGCGTATCGGGTACGTCTACGGGCGTCGGATCGCACGCTCACCGACGCGGAGGTCTCCACGGCTCGCACCGCTGCAATCTCGGCCGGAGAGAAACTCGGTTGCAGTCTGCGCGGCACGTGACCGACGGGAGATGGATGTGACCACATTGTTCGTCGCGTTCTTCGGTGCCGTCGGGGTGGTGCTTCGCTTCCGGATCGGTCTGCTCGTGACGGGTGGAGGAACAGGCATCGCGAGTTCGGCGTCGACGTATCAATTTCCTTATGCCACGCTCGGAATCAACGTCAGCGGAACGTTTCTCCTTTCGCTGCTGGCGTCGTGGTCGGGTACTGGTCGACTCGACCCCGCACTGTCGGTTGGGTTGACCGTGGGTCTCCTTGGCGGATACACCACGTTCTCGACCTTCGGCTGGGAGAGCCTGTCACTCTTGCGTGATGGCAGGGTGATGTTGGCGATCCTCTACGTCGGTTCGTCGGTGGGTCTCAGTCTGGGCGCGGCTTGGCTTGCGTGGTCGGTCGTCGGAAGTGGTTGAATGAGAGTTGGTGGCGCTACGCCGCCGAAGCGTTTTCCTAGCCGTACCCCAACAAGGAGTATTCAAGTGTCAACCCAAGCACCGGTGCGACTGCACCACACCGCATATCTGTCGAAGGATCTGGAAGCCACCCGGAAGTTCTACGAGGATCTCGTTGGCCTCCCGTTGGTCGCAACATGGTCCGAGACCGATGAGCTCTTCGGAGCCCTGCGCGTGTATTGCCATTGCTTTTTCGGAATGCCCGATGGCAGTGCACTTGCTTTCTTCCAGTTCGCCAAGAAGGAAGACCAGGATCAGTTCGACCCACCCCTCACACCGTCGCCGTTCCGGCATATTGCGCTGAACGTCACGAAGGAGGCGCAGGACGAGATCTTCAAGCGCCTGCAGGCCGCCAACTGGAAACCGGATGGCACCTACGTATTGGAGCACGGTTATTGCCGTTCGCTCTACACCGAGGATCCCAACGGAATGCTCTTGGAGTTCACGGCGGATGCGCCGGGTGCGGAAAAGATCAACGCTGATCGCCGCAAGGACGCCCACGAAACACTCAAGCGTTGGCTTGCCGGCGACCACACCAGCAACAACACCTACCGCTAGTACGAAACGTCGCGCGATTTTGCGCGGAACTCGGCCGAGCGCAGGAATGATGGGAGCCAACATGTCCACCGACCGCCGTCCCTTGGACGGACTGATCGTTGCCGATTACTCACGCGTGCTTGCGGGGCCGTACTGCTCGATGCTCCTGGCCGACATGGGAGCGACCGTGATCAAGGTGGAGGGTCCCGGTGGAGACGACACGCGAACGTGGGTACCGCCGGTGAAGGACGGTGTTGCCACGTATTACATGTCCATCAATCGGAACAAGCGTTCGATCGTCCTCGACTATGGCAAGCCCGACGACCGTGCGCTGGCGGTGGAGCTGGCACGCCGCGCCGATATTGCACTCGAGAACATGAAACCCGGTGGAATGAAGAAATTCGGACTCGACTACGAGTCGTTGTCCAAGGTGAATCCACGACTCATTTATTTGTCCATCAGCGGCTTCGGAACCAAGGAAGGCGCCTGGCTTCCCGGCTACGACCTCGTCGTGCAAGCGGTCTCCGGACTGATGAGTCTGACGGGGGAGCCCGATGGCCCGCCGTTTCGGGCCGGCATCTCGGTCTTTGACGTAATGACCGGGTTGCACGGCACCATCGGTATCTTGGCTGCACTCAACCAGCGGCAATCGACTGGTCGAGGGCAACACGTGGAGGTCAATCTCCTCTCGTCTGCGATGTCGGGCCTCGTGAACCAGACGGGTGCGTACTCAGCCGCAGGGGTGGTGCCGTTCCGCATGGGTAATGCCCACCCGTCACTGTTTCCCTACGAGGCGATGCCGACGAAGGACAAGGACCTCATCATTGCCGCTGGAAACGACAAACAATTCCGGTCGCTCTGCGAGGTGCTCGGCATCGAGCATCTTGCGGATGACCCACGCTTCACAATCAACGCCGACCGGACCAAGAATCGCGAACAGTTGCGCCCGCACCTGTTGGAAAAACTTCGTCAATGGAATGCGGACGATCTGTTCGTGGCCCTCAACAAAGTTGGAGTGCCATGCGGACCAATCAATTCGATTGGTGACGGTGTGGAGTTGGCGGAGAAACTCGGGCTCGCGCCACGCGTCACCGTGGGGGACGGGGATCGCGCCGTGGACCTCATCCGAAATCCGATCGATTTCAGCGACGCCACGATCCGATACGACCTTCCACCACCGAAACTCGGCGAACACAATGACGAGATTCGCGAGTGGCTGGCGAACCCGTCGAACTGAAAGGCCTGTCATGACGAAAGACACCTACCGCACCGGTCTCGGAACCTCCAACGCCGACAGCATCACCCTGTTGGGTCACGATCTCGCGAGCGAACTGCTCGGCAAGACGTCGTTCGGCGAATTGGCGTTTTGGTTGATCACCAAGCGGCGACCAACCAAATCGGAGTTGGTGATGTTCGAAGCCGTGCTCACCGCATTGGCGGATCACGGTTTCACACCAACTGCAATTGCCGCGCGTCTCACGTACACGAGTGCTCCGGATTCACTCCAGGGCGCATTGGCGGCCGGCCTTCTGGGTGGAGGATCACGGTTTCTCGGAGTAACCGAAGATTGCGCGAATTTCCTCTCGGCAACGTTGCACACCCACCTCGGTGTTCCGTTGTCGTCGGCACTTCCGAAGGAAGGAGCGGGTCTACCGTCGACGGAACCCGAATGGGATGCTCTCGCAACCACGGTCATGGCGACGCGCAAGGCCGAGGGCAGATTCGTTCCGGGGTTGGGTCATCCCGTACACAAGGTGCAGGATCCCCGTACTCCCGTGCTCTTCTCCCTGGCGCGGCAGCACGGCACGTACGGGCCGCATCTGGCACTGTTCGAGGCACTCGGACGCGTGGCACCCACGGTGCTCGGAAAAGCCTTGCCGCTCAATGGGGCGGGGGTGTGTGGCGCCGTTCTTGCCGACCTTGCACTGCCGATGGGCGTGCTGCGTGGTGTTGCACTCTTGGCGCGTTGTGCGGGGATCTTGGGTCATTTGGTGGAAGAACAGACGGATCCGATCGGTATCGACGTGTACATGAACGTGGATCGCAACATCGACTACCAACCGCCACCACGCTGAACCCTCGCCGGACAAGGGTGCTGAACCCTTACTGGACAAGGGTTTCGTGCGTCCGTGTTCGCCGGTTACACCGTATGTCAATTGCGTGACAATCATCACGCTACGGAGACATAGTGGTTACTGTCGTGAGTGAGGCGCCGTTCGGCGTTTCATCAACTCACACAAGGGGTAACACCACATGGCATCACTTGCACCCAGCGCATCACAGCGCTGGCACAACTGGGTTGCTGCACATCCGGTCGGCGGTCTCGCCGTCATCGGTGTGATTGCAACCCAACTTGGCACGTACTTTGGGTACGTCTTCCCGGCAGTCGGTCTTCCGACCTTGCCGTGGCCGATGTACAACGGCGCACTGGCTCTCGGCATCAACGGCCCGAGCTGGGGCAGCTACTTCAATCCGGACTTCACGATCGCCGGCACCAATGCCGGATGGCTGTTCTTCTCGGGTCAGGCGTTGCACTTCGTCAACGGCATCGTCTTTGCGATGCTCTTTGGCATCTTCGCCCACCACGCAATTCCGGTGAAGGGGCACGTCGCCAAGGGTCTGGTCTACGGCGTCATCATGACCATCATCAGTGCGGGTCTGTTGGTCCCGTACGCCTACGTTGCGGAACAGGGCTACGGCCTGTTCCTCTTTGATGGTCCCGATGGATGGAAGCTCCCCGCGGGCATCCTCATCTGGCACTTGATCTACGGATGGTTCATCGGCATGTTGTACCAGCCCAAGGACAACGCCTAACGGCACATCCTCGGGTCGCTTGACCCGCTGCATTACGCGCGACGACAACGTCACGCGACGAGGACCCTGGTTCCACTCCGGTGGGCCAGGGTCTTTCGTTTCTCCGAAGCGTTCGACGCGGGTCTGTCCGTGCGCGGGTTTGCGACTAGCGGAAGAGCCGGGCTCCGGCGCGCTCGCACCCTTCGGCGAGCGAGGCGAGCTTGGAAAATACGACGTCGGGATCGATGTTCTTGATGCCGACGTGCACGGAGAATCCGCAATCCACACCTGCCATGAGACGCTCGGGGTCGACGACCTCGCCCCATTGCACGAGACGTTGTGCGATGAGCTCTGGGTGCTCGATGTAGTTCGACTGCGGCTCGATGACACCAGGGCAGATGGTTTTGTTTTTCGGCACGCCGAGTTCTTTCAGCACGTGCCACTCATGGGCGTGCCGCGGATTCGCCCCTTCGAACAGCACGGTCGGTGGCTTGGCCTTCCACACGATGTCGATGATGTCCTTGACCGGCACGTCGTGATTGTGCGGGCCGGGATAGTTGCCCCAGCACAAGTGCATGCGCAACTGCTGTTCCGGAATGTTGCGCACCGCGTGATTGAGTGCCTCGATGTTCAGCGCGATCGTCTTGCGAAATTCTTCCAGCGAAAGTGACGCATACGCGGAGTGGCGACCCATCGCCAGGTCGGGGCAGTCGAGTTGCACGACCGCGCCGGAGTTGGCGATGGCTTCGTATTCGAAACGCATCGCCTCGGCGATGGCGAACACGTACTCTTCCTGCGTTTTGTAGTACTGGTTGGCAAAGAAAATCGAGATCACTCCCGGCGATGCCGCGCTGGTGAAAATGCGGTCGTGCCCGTGCTTCTTTGCCGCCCCCGCCAGCCATTCCATATCGCGAACCGCAGAGTGCTTGTCGATGACTTCGATTAGTCCCGTGCAGGCTGGCGCGTTGCGCTTCTGACGGCCCGGGTTCTCGTTGACGGCCTCGGCACTTCGCGGGTAGTCGACGAGATCCTGAAAGTGGTAATTACGAACGCTCTCGCCGTTGAAGCCAGACAGGCGGTCTTTCACGTAGGTGGCATACGACGGTTTCGTCATTTCGCCATCGTTGATCACCGTGACGCCAGCATCGATCTGCTTCTTTACGATTTCGTCGATTGCGGTGTGAAATCGCGCCTCGAGCTTGGCCGGGTCGACGGGTACCCCGTCGCCGAGCGCCCACATCGTCTTAATCAGGTCATCAGGGCGGGGGAGGCTGCCGGTGTGGGT
>JAFMFM010000077.1 GCA_017856115.1 Actinomycetota bacterium
GCGCCCACATCGTCTTAATCAGGTCATCAGGGCGGGGGAGGCTGCCGGTGTGGGTACTGGGGATGCTGCGCGACATGAAACCTACGGTAGCTACCTAGCGCCGCCCGAGAATTTGATTTATTTCGTCGGCGGTGCGGCGCAATTGAGGAAGAATTGAGTTCAGCAGCTCATCCTGCGACACTCGTTCGGTTTGAGTTCCAACGTTCAATGCGGCAACGATGCGACCTTCTCGATTTGCGAGTGGCACCGCCAGTGACCGCAATCCCTCCTCAAGTTCGCGATCAACCAGTGCATAACATTGTTGGCGAACGGAGAGCAGCTCGCGCTCCAATCGGACTCGGTCAGTGATTGTGCGCTGCGTGTATCGAACCAACTTCGCTTGACGGAGAAAGTCTCGAAGTACGTCGTCGGGCAGCGAAGAGAGCAGAATTCGACCCATCGAAGTTACGACGGCGGGCAAGCGCGACCCGAGCGCGAGACCGATGCTCATGATTCGTTTGGTTGGCACCCGTGCCACGTAGACGATCTCAGTTCCATCAAGCACCGCCAGCGAGACCGACTCATCGAGTTGTTCGGAGAGTGTCTCCATGAATGGTTCGGCAATTTCGCCGAGTTTTGCCGAGGACAGATACGCATATCCGAGGTCAAGTACGCGTGGCGTGAGCTGGAACGATTTGCCGTTGGTCTCCGCGTAGCCAAGCTGCATCAACGTATGCAGGCACCTACGGGTGGTCGCGCGAGTGAGCCCAGTAAGGCGAGCAGCGTCGGCAAGCGAAAGACGCGGATTGTCTGCAGAGAATGCGGTCAAGACGCGCAAACCGCGAGCCAATGACTGAACGAATTCCCCCTCTCCACTTGACAGTGCATCGACGTTGTTCATAGAGTGCGTTCTGAGAGCGTACAACTGTTCGCACTGCGCACACAAATGAGGTAGCCATGACTGAATATAAAACGGTCTTCGGGTCGCTTGATTCGTACGAAAAAGGTCGAATCGAAATCATTGATGATGATCCAAAGCACTACGCGTTCTCGAATGTCTTTGAAGTCGCAAACAAATCCAAGGCGTACGAGAAGGTCGCGGTTGCGCTCAACCAGCAATATGCACTCGAAGTGATTCGGGCTGAGGGCGATAGCGATTGGTTCGTATGCGATCACGACGAGACGATTCTGTGTATGGACGGTGAAGTTCGCGTCGAGTTCGTTAAACCGGACAAGGCACTTCACAGCGATGGTGCCGACGGGAGCCATCCAATTGCCGGTGTGCCGGCCGGCAAGCCGATGGGTCACGTGTTGCTTCGTCGTGGTCATCAGGCATTGCTACCGAAGCACAGCGCGTACCGCTTTTCGGCCAAGAAAACCAGTGTGCTCTTGCAGCAGACCCTCAATGGACCGTTAACCAAGCAACGCTGGGCCAGTATTTGTTTGTCGTGAGAGAGCAAGTCGATATCAGGATCCAAGTCAGGAGCACAACATGAGCACAACAGATACAACCGTGAAGTCCAGTCCGGCGAATGAGCACGGCTACAAGTCGTTCGAGTTGGGAGGCTTCAAGTTCCATCGCGACGAATTCTTCGTGCATGTGACCTGGCCGACTGGAACGCATCTGATGAGTGTCGATACCTTCTTGCGCGCCTTGCAGCGCGACTGCGCGTGGAACTTCTTCTACGGCACGGTCAATTTCGACCACGTCATTGGCACGATCAATCACTACGGCAACGTTGACTTGTTCGCCGGCAAATTCAATGATGCCTATCGAACGGCGGAACTCGACCATCTCGAGAACTTCCCGAGCGAGCAAATTCTCGGTACGTTTCGCGAGATGCTCGCCGATTGGACGAATGCGGGTTACGACCCGTTCGCTAGTCCCGCTGAGACCGCCGCCCCGTGGGGTGTGAAGAATGGTGACAACACCGCGGCCATCACGCGACAGCGGGTGGCCGCAACTCGCATGGTGGGTGTGAAAGGCGACGAGAAGATTCGCAGCGACGAGAGTGGGTATCCGGTCAACCGCATGTTCGCTGACGTACCGCAGGATGAGCCGGAAGTGCACATCGAACCGGGATTCGAGTCGGAGATTGCCGCTTTCAATCTGTTTGCGTACCTCTCGCGTTCCGATGTGACTTGGAACCCCTCGGTGGTCAGCGTCGTGAAGGAGAGTCTGTATTGCCCGACGACCGAGGAGTACATCCTCCCCGTGGTGCACGGCAATGATCGAGTGGAGTGGTTTATCCAACTCAGCGACTTCATCTCGTGGGACGTCCAGGATCGTGATTCGGGAAGTCCGCGGGCAAAGGTAATCATGAAAGCTGGTGACGTCGCCGCAATGCCGGCCGACATTCGCCATCAGGGCTATAGCCCGAAGCGATCGATGTTGCTCGTATGGGAAAACAATTCGGCTGATCTTCCCGCGCTCATTGCAAGCGGGAAAGCTCCGACGTACCCAATTAACTTCTAGCGATCGACCATCATCGATCGTGCACAACGACCTATTTATTGGCGGTGAGTTTCGTCCCGCGGTATCCGGATCACGTCTACCTGTCGTAAACCCT
>JAFMFM010000042.1 GCA_017856115.1 Actinomycetota bacterium
TTGAGGCGACGTCGGGAATCGAACCCGATTAAAGGGCTTTGCAGGCCCGTGCCTAGCCAGTCGGCCACGTCGCCGCGTTCGCTCACGCGGACCTTTGCAGGCTACTGACGTGAGAGCCGCATCCCCCAAGCGATCAGTCCCGCACCAATAACCGCTGACACGATGAGCGGTGCCAGCGCGCCTTCCGTGAGCGCAAACGATAGGACCACCGCCCAAACACCGGTTGACACCGCTGTGGCGGCAGAAGCGAGAACTTCACCGCGTCGGTACGCCACCACGAACAGCGATGCCGACAGTGCGATGCCGACTACCGCGATCACATCGCCGCCGTAGGAATTCTGCAACCCACAGCCGACGCCGGTAACGATCAGAGAGACGACTAGTGGCGGCAAACTCGGCTTGATGCTTCCAAAGATTGCCGCCAGCGCCGCACCAACTCCAACCACGCAGAGGATGATCCCAATGGTCTCCGATGTGAGATTGGCCCACTCACCGATGAAACCAACGAAGAATCCAAGTTCGCCGACGACTGCGGCGATTGCGACACCCGAGCGAGTACGGCTGAACCACAACACCGACCAGAGAGCAGCCACCAGAGCGCCAAGTGAGCCCGATCCTGAGTTCGGATCGCCCGGCAGGGCGATAGCGAAGGCAAAACCAAGTGGAATTCCAGCGAATGCTCCGACGATTCCGGCAAGGAACGACAACGCCTTGGCGCGACGAACGAGCCAAGCCACTCCTTCAATGATGAAACCAACCAGGGCCAGCAAGGCGGCCGCCAACAACTGCGACGGGTCGTCGCCGAGTACCCGAATGAAGGTGGCGAATCCCGCCGCAAGCAGGAGCACGGCGCCAAGCACATAGAAGGCGATTCGCATCGGGAATCCTTGCCGTCGTTCGCCCCGCTCGAACTGCATTTCGGTGAGTTGTTGGTGCAAGTCGGAGTCGATGAGCCCACGATCGTGGGCGACATCAAGCCCGGTCTCCCACTCACCCACCGACACTTACCGTGCCCTTCTTGGCCTTTTCATCCACCAGCACCACGAGCACCTGACCAACGTCGAACGGCAATACGACACCCGACATCGTGAACGTGGTGCCGGCCCCCGCGCTCGCACGCGTCCACTCGGCGTCGAACTTCTGCCCGTTACGCAAGACGGTCGCTCGACCCGAGCCCACCGTCTTTACGAGCGGCGTCTTGCCGCCGAAGCGATCACCATATGCGGACTCCTTGTGCTCTGCATACTGCAACACGACGGTTCGCGGCGTCAGGAGTCCCTTGGTTTGCGCGTCCCTATGCAACGAACCGTCGAACGAGATTTGCCAACCGGACTTGGTCCACCTTCCACTCACCAGAGCGGATGGCCATGATGCGCGGAACGTCGCAGCCTTCGCGCCGCCCGCCGGAACTGCTCGATCGAACACGAACCCGACGTCCTTCGCCGAACCAACCTTGCCCTCTTTCTTCATCAACGACGCAAGTCGCACCAACTGATTGTGTGGTGCCTCCTTCGAGAGATTTCGATAATAGAAATTCGAACGTTCACTGGGCGACAAGGAAATTGCGTTGCTTTTGCGAACGGCCTTCAGCAGCACGTCGTTGGCCCCACTGAAGACCAAGCCGGGCGAGTCGAACTGTTCGAGAATCTCCAGATCAGAGATTCTCGCGCTTCGGGTCGGTCCTGCCACGGATGGAATCTTCGTATTGAACATCGCCGCGATCCGGGTGAGACCCCACTCCACCTCTTCAACGTAAATGAGATCTGCCTGATTCAGGCCGTAATGGGGACGATCGGGACGGGCGTTTCCGTACTTCACCATCACCACGGGCTTACCTTCGCCGCCCGGACGCCCAGAGAGTGGACTCGGCCCCCCGTTGGCCGACACCGGCGCCGTCATTGCCATGGTCGATGCACACAGCACCAACGAGGCAGCGACACGCCGAGCAAACGGGATGTTGGTAATGACGCGACGCATACGAACGAACTTACCCAACGGTGGCGGAATGCCCGAACGGGTCGTACCGCGCTCTGCCTAGCCTGAAAGCGTGACGAACACCGGTCGCGACCAGGAGCCCGAAACCAAGGCGGTTACTGCCGGTCGAGATGCATCCGGCGCCCTGTCGCCGGCACTCTGGGCGTCCAGCACGTGGGACACGACCGACGTCGACGGCACGAATGCGGGAGCCAAGTCGGTGCACGCGTCGGGTTTCTACTCGCGCTACGGGAACCCGACGGTGCAGTCCTTCGAGCACGCGATTGCCGAATTGGAAGGCACCGAAGCCGCGCTCGCCTTCGGTTCGGGCATGGGTGCGATTGCATCCACGATCTTTGCCCTGTGTTCGACGGGAGACCACATCGTGGCGCAACGCAACTGTTATGGCGGAACACTTGCCTTCTTGGACGGCCCTTGCAAGCGCATGGGCATCGACGTCACATACGTCGACGGTCGCAGCGCCAACGAATTCGTCGCGGCGGTGCGGCCGGGTAAGACCATGTTGGTGATGGCCGAAACCCCCACCAACCCGCATCTCGACATCGTCGACCTTGCCGCACTCGGCGCAATCAAGGGGCCGTACACGATGGTGGACTCCACCCTCGCCACACCCTTGGGACAGCGACCGTGCTCGTATGGCGTATCGCTCACCATGCATTCGGCCACCAAGGGCATCGCCGGACACAACGATGCCACGCTCGGGGTCATCGCCGGCGAGAAGGATCTCATCAACACCATTTGGTCGTATGCGGTCCTGCACGGTGCGACCGCGTCACCGTTCGACGCCCTCAACGGCGTGCGAGGTATCCGCTCGCTCGGGGCTCGACTCCGTCAGCAAAGCGAGACCGCACAGCAACTGGCCGAGTGGCTCTCGACGCATCCGGCAATCAAGAGGGTGAACTACCCGGGTCTCGCCTCACACCCGCAGCACGAACTGGCAAAACGACAGATGCGGTGGTTCGGTTCGTTGATGTCGATCGAACTCTGCGGTACCACCGACGATGCACGTCGCCTAAGTCAGCGATTGCGGTTGGTGCGAAGTGCGGTGACGCTGGGTGGACCGGACACGCTCATCTCGCACTCCACGTCGAGTACGCACATCTCCGTCGACCCGGCGGTAAAGGCGGCGACGGGAATCAGCGACACTCTCATGCGAGTATCAGTTGGCCTCGAAGCGTTTGCGGATCTGCGCGACGACTTCGCTGAAGCCCTGGCGTAGCGGCCACTGCCGCGAGACACGTGCGGCACGGGCCGCGCGAGGTTTAGCGCTCTTCTTTGAAGATCACGTGCTTGCGCACGATGGGGTCGTACTTCTTCAACTCAAGTCGCTCCCGCGAGTTGACCTTGTTCTTGCGGGTGACGTAGGTGTAGCCAGTGTCCGCGGTAGAGCGCAGTTTGATGATGGGACGACGGTCTTTGCTTTTGGCTGCCATGTCGATCTACTCCTCAGACCTTCTTGCCGTCGCGACGCATCTGAGCCACCACGGACTCGATGCCTCGCTTGTCGATGGTGCGGATGCCCTTGGCAGAGACGAAGAGGGTCACCCAACGCTTCTCCGACGGCAACCAGAAGCGACGCTTGTGGGTGTTGACGCGCCACGAACGCTTGGACTTGATGTTCGAGTGCGACACGGAGTGACCGCGCGACGGCTTCTTGTCGAGCACATCACATCGATTAGGCATTGGGTCAGTCTATGGGGCAGGAGGCCGCCGCCGCTACGCACCGGGCTGGCGTCGTGGCCGCCGCTACGCTAAATGAGCCATGAAGAAAGACATCCACCCCAACTACCAGTTCGTCGTCTTTGAAGACTCCGGCGCGAACTACCGCTTTCTCACCCGTTCCACCATCAAGACCGATCCGTCCAAGACCATCGAGTGGACCGACGGCTCCACTTACCCGCTCGTGCAGTTGGACATCTCCAACGCCAGCCACCCGTTCTATACGGGTCAGATGAAGATCATCGACTCCGCTGGTCGCGTCGAGCGGTTCAACAAGCGGTACGGTGCCCGCAAGAAGACGGTCAAGAAGGCCGAGCCGAAGCCGTCCACTCGCACTCGCAAGTAATCTCCCGCAGCGACGCCACGTCCGTTGCGCCGAGTAGCGCCATCGTTCGAGCGATTCCGGCGTTGAAGTAGTCGATCACCCACTCCACACCGAGTTCGCCCGCTGCCCCCATGCCGTAGAGGTACGGGCGCCCGAACATCACCGCACGTGCGCCGAGTGCGAGCGCCTTCACCACATCGCTGCCCCGACGAACGCCACCGTCCACCAACACCTCGATACCGTCGCCGACGGCGTCGACAACCGCCGGAAGCAACTCGATGGGCGCCGGCGATCCGTCGAACTGGCGGCCACCGTGGTTGGAGAGCGCGATGGCTTCCACGCCTTCATCGCGTGCACGCGTGGCGTCGGCAACGCTTTGAATGCCCTTCAACATGATGGGCAGGCCGGACTCGCTGCGCACCCAGTCCAAATCGCGCCACGACAACGATGCGTCGAATTGACTGTTCACGTAATCCGAGAGTGTGATGGCGGTGGAGCCATCCACGTCACCCCGGCCCGCGACGGCCGAAAACGTGATGGGTTCGTGCGTGACGAAATCCAGGGTCCAACGCGGGTGGCGAATGCCGTCGACGAACGTCTCCAAACCGATCTTCGGCGGGAGCGTGAAACCCCGCCGCACGTCGCGATCACGGCGTCCGAACACTGCGGTGTCGACGGTGACCATGATCGCTTTGTATCCGGCGGCCTTGGCCCGTTGCACCAACTCCCGGGAAAGCCCGCGATCCTTCCACACGTACAGCTGGTACCACAGTGGCCCATCGGAAACTGCCGCCACCTCCTCGATGCTGCGGGTACCAAGTGTCGAGAGCGTGTACGGCACGCCGTGCTTGGCCGCCACCTTTGCAACAGCCAACTCCCCCGGCGAGCCGGCGATTCGCGTGAAACCCGTCGGGGAGAGCGCGAACCCGTTCGGCAACGTCTGACCCATCACGGTGGTAGCCGCATTCACGTTCGACACGTCCACGAGCACGCGTGGCTGCAGGTGCACCTGATCGAACTTGGCAGAATTGTTGGCCAGCGACCACTCCGTTTCGGCTGCACCGTCGAAATAATCGAACACACCCGCAGGCAGTTGTCGCTTGGCAAGCAGTCGCAAATCGTCGATGTTGCCGCAACGAGCCAGCCGGCGACGTCGAGAATTCCAATCGAACGTCCGCAGTGCGACCACGGAGCGGATCGTCTTGATCATGGCGACGCGTCGTTCATCGTGGGGAGACCAGCATGGAATCGAACAGCATTTGCATCTGCACGGGATCCGTGCGCGGGTTCACCAGACACATGCGCAATACGGTTTCGCCCTTGTGGGTGGTGGGCACCACGAATGCCGTGCCTTCGTGCAACATCCGATCGCTCCAGCGCCGATAGTCCTCGGGCTGCCATCCTTTGCGGCGCACCACGATGATGGACAGCGACGGCTCCACCACCAGTTCGAGATGGGACGACGCCCGCACCATGTCTGCAGCGTCGCGCGTCACCTGCAGGGTGATTTCCATCGCTTCCTCGTAGGCCTCCGTGCCGTGGGTGGCGAGACTGAACCAGAACGGCAACCCGCGGGCACGGCGAGTGAGATGGTGTGCCAGGTCGGCGGGGTTGTACGCCTCATCGAGCGACGTCGCGGCATCCTGGATGAGTACGTCGAGGTACTCCGCCTTCTGGGTGTGTGCGGCCTTTCCGATGCGAACGTCTCGGTAGATGAGCGCGCAGCAATCGTACGGACCAAACAACCACTTGTGCGGATCCACGATAAAACTGTCGGCCAGCTCGATGCCGCCAAAGAGGTGTCGCACGCTTCTCGCGCACAGCGCAGCCGCGCCGTAGGCCCCGTCGACGTGGAACCACACGTCGTGCTCGTGAGCGAATGAGCCGATGCCATCCAGTTCGTCGATGACGCCGAGGTTCGTGGTTCCTGCCGTCGCCACCACCGCACACACGCGCGCCCGATCATCCGGGCTCAAGGCACGGAACGTGGCGTGCACCGAAGCCGCCGTGAGGCGACCACCCTCGTCGACGGGCGCGGTCACCAGGTCGGCATCCATCGCGTTCGCGGCCAAGCCAATCGACGAGTGCGCCCCACCGGACGCGATGATGATCGGTCGGGCGCGATTCATCGCACCTTTCGTTCGCTGCCGCCACTGCCACCGCGCAGCGATGAGTGCCGACAAGTTTCCTGCGGTACCACCACTCACGAACACGCCTCCGGCCGTCGACGGCATGCCGGCCAAACCAGAAATCCACTGCAGCGCCTGATTCTCGGCGTATACGGCGCCCGCACCCTCGAGCCATGAACCCGCGTACACATTGGATGCAGCAACCACAAGGTCGAAGAGCACCGACGACTCCGTTGGTGCACCCGGCACGAAGGAGAGAAACAACGGATGATCCACGCTGATGCACGCCGGTGCGAGCTGTTCGGTGAAGATCCTCAACGCTTCCATCGCCCCGAGACCTTCGGGCGTGATGGTCTGTCCGACGTCGCGCTGTAGGACGCTCAGCGGCTTGGGCGCATCGAGTGGCGGCGGATCGAGCCGTACCCGCTCGACTGAGTACGTGATGATGGCGTCGGCGAGTTTCTGGCTGTCTTCGTTGTGGTAATGCATCCAATAGCCGTCGGACTCATCGGGGTATCGCGATGGCTGTTCGGTCACCCGAGAAACACTAGGACGCAGTCACGGCAGGCTCACGCGTCACCCGTTACGCCAGGCTTACGATGTCCAGCCACGACTCGCTGTAGTAGTCGACTTGACCGTCGGGCATCACCAACACCTTGGTTGGCGCAAGTTGCTCGACGAAGTCGGTGTCGTGGCTCACCAGCACGATGGCACCATTCCACTCCGAGAGGGCGGCGGCAACGGCGTCGCGGCTGGATGGGTCGAGGTTGTTGGTGGGTTCGTCGAGGAGCAGCAGGTTGTTGCGCCCCACCATCAACATGGCCAGTGCCAACTTGGTCTTTTCGCCACCCGAGAGCGTCGACGACTCTTGAAACACCTTGTCGCCCGACAGCCCGAAGGAGCCCAGCATGCCCCGCAATTGCGTTTCCGTGAGCCCCAAACGAACCGGTGCCATCTCGCGCATGTGGTCGATGAGCGATCGTTCGCCGACGAGGTTGTCGTGCTCCTGGGCGTAATAGCCGGCTTGTACCTGGTAACCGAAATCAACTTCTCCGTCGTCGGCCTTCGACTCCCCGGCGATGATGCGCAACAGTGAGGTCTTGCCGGCCCCGTTCAGACCGAGCACCAACAGTCGCTCCCCTCTTCCCAGGTCGAAGCTCACGTCGTGGAACACATCAGGCCCGCCGTACGTCTTTCGGAGCCCGGTTGCCGTCAACACCGTTTCGCCACAACTCGGGGCGTCCGGGAACTTCACGGCGATGGTGCGTTTGGAACGTGGGGCGTGGACTCGCTCGGCGTCGAGACGATCGATTCGCTTTTCGATGCTCTTGGCCATGGATGCCTTCGATGCCTTGGCCCCGAATCGGTCCACCACCTTCTGCAGGCGTTCGATCTCCTTGGCTTGCTGCGTGGCCATCTTGGCCGCCCGCGCCTCGTCGGCCTCTCGAGCGCGCAGATACTGCGAATAGGTCCCGCGATATTCCACGATTATTCCGGTGTCTGCCTCGGAAGGTCGATCCAAGTGCAGCACGCGAGTGATTGCTTCGTCGAGGAGTTCAAGGTCGTGACTGATGACGAGTAGCGCGCCCTTGTAGTTCCGGAGAAACTCGAGCATCCACATCTTTGCGTCGATGTCGAGGTGGTTGGTGGGTTCGTCGAGGAGCAGGGTGTCGCTACCCCCGTAGAGAATCCGGCACAACTCCACCCGTCGACGCTCGCCGCCCGATAGCACTCCCAACTGCAGATCCAGTCGATCCGCCTTCAGCCCCAAGCCTGCGGCAATCGCCCGTGCCTCGCTGTTGGCCGCATAGCCGCCCTTGCGCTCGAATTCCTCCTGAGCCCGCGTGAACCGTGCGATGCTCCGTTCATCGGGTCGCTCCTCCATGGCGATGCGAAGCTTCTCCATGCGGATGATGTCGTCGTCGATTCCGCGGGATGACAGGATGTGCGATACCGCGGTGCGACCATCGAATACGCCGGCAATGCGCGGATCCTGTGGCAGGTAGCCGAACTGGCCCCCTCGCGTAATCGTGCCTGACTTGGCTTCGTTCGCGCCACCGAGCACCTTGAACAAACTCGTTTTGCCCGCGCCGTTGCGACCGACTAGGCCCACCTTGTCGCGTGGCATCACCGAGAAACTCGCATCACTCACCACCACACGGGCGCCCACTTCGACGCTGAGGTTGCGAACCTGAAGCACTCGTCAAGGCTCGCACCAGTTTGACGAACTCGCAACGCATACGGGGCGGCTCGATGTAGCGTGCCGACAATCCCCAATGGGCGACCGGAACGCGCCTACTCTCGGAACGTGGCCGACACCTCAACCGTCCTTCTCGCCGCCTTTGTCACCATTGCCTGCTTGATGCTTGCGACATGGTCGTTGTCACTGCTGCGACGAGATGCATCCATCGTCGACATCGTGTGGGGTCTCGGCTTCGTCCTCGTTGCGTGGGCCGCCAAGTTCGTGACCGGGGCGTCCGGTTCGGGAAATTGGCTCCTGCTCGCCATGGTGACGGTCTGGGGCGTGCGCCTTGCGGGGTACCTCGCCAAGCGCAACCTCGGCAAGGGTGAGGACTTCCGCTATCAGGCCATGCGTCGCAAGCACGGCGAGCGATTCGCCATCGTCAGCCTGTACACGGTGTTCGGGTTGCAGGGCGCGCTCATGTTCGTTGTGTCGATTCCCGTCACCATGGGTCAGCGCAACACCGGCGCAGGAGCCGGATTCGTCGCATTGCTCGGATTCATCGTGTGGGCCGTCGGTATGTATTTCGAGGCCGTGGGCGACGCCCAACTCGCGCGCTTCAAGCGCGATCCGGAGAACGCCGGGCAGATCATGGACCAGGGACTGTGGGCGCTCACCCGACACCCCAACTATTTCGGCGATGCCATGGTGTGGTGGGGTCTTGCAATCGTGGGTTCCTCGCAGGGAGCCGGCGTGTGGGCATTCCTCGGCGCAGCGGTGATGACGGTTCTGCTCGTGCGGGTTTCGGGTGCCGCCATGCTCGATCGCTTGCTCGCCAAACGCAAACCCGGCTACGCCGATTACATGGCCCGAACGAGCGGATTCATTCCGATGCCGAAACGGTCCGCCCGGGTTCGTACACCACGACGCGATCAGCCAGGGCATCAACGTCCGCTTGATCGTGGGTCACGACGAGAGCGGTGAGGTGTCGCTCGGCAACGAACGACTTCAGTAGTTCACGCAAGTGAGTGCGCGACGCTGAATCGAGCGAACTGAACGGTTCATCGAGCAACAGCAAACGCGGGTTTCCCGCGACTGCCCGCGCCAAGGCGATGCGCTGGCGTTCACCACCGCTCAGCGAACGGGTCTTGGCATCGGCAAGTTCGCCGGCACCGACGCGTTGCAGCAACTCGCGTGCGAGGAGTCGGCGCGCGGACACGTTGCCTTCGCGAACCGCCAGCATCACGTTGTCGAGCGGGGATCGATGGTCGAGCAGAGCAGCATGCTGGTACACCACGCCCAACTCCCGGTCCTGCGAACGTCGATGGATTGCACGGTCCACGTCGACGAAGACCGCATCACCGAATCGAATGGAGCCACGAGTAGGACGTACCGTTCCAGCAACGGCAGCCAGTGTGAGGCTCTTGCCGGACCCCGACGGGCCGGCGAGCACGGTGATGCCGGTTCCCACCGAGAATGCGGCATCCACGCCGAAGCCCGGAACGTCGACGCGTACGTCCAAGGTCAACAGCCTCATCGACGCCTCGCAAACACCTGCGTTACGAGTATCAGCACGACGATGGCAACTGCTCCGAGCAACAGCGAGCCCGTACGCGCGGTGGCGTCGTCCCCCGCTTGCACCGCGTCGTAGACGGCCACTGGCAACGTCTGTGTCTGTCCCGGAATGTTGCCGGCGACCATCACCGTTGCCCCGAAGTCACCGAGGGCCCTGGCGAATCCGAGCGCCACGCCGGCACCGATCCCGCGAGCAGCCAACGGCAGCGTGACCACTTGGGCAACCCGCAACTCCGAAAGTCCCATCACGCGTGCCGACTCCTCCACGCGTGCGTCAACGTTGTTGATGGCGGCGCGTGCCGCTCGAATCACGAACGGCAGTGCAGAAACGGTTGCCGCCACCACCGCACCGGCCTGCGTGAACACCAGCGGCGACCCGAAGACGTCCTGCCAGACGCCACCAATCGCCGAGCGTGATCCAAGCAGCGTGAGCAGGTAATACCCCAGCACGGTCGGTGGCAAGACGATCGGCAACGTGAAGACCGCCTCCACCACGGAGGCCCAACGCGAGCGCCACTTGGCAAGCAGATACGCCAACGCCACACCCACCACACCGGCGACGACGGTCGCGATGATCGAGACCCGAAGCGACAGCCACAATGGGAACCAGTCGTTCATGGCTTCACCGTAAAGCCGTATCGCCGCAAAATAGACCTGCCTTCTGCGGACCCCAGAACCTCGATGAACGTCCGTGCGGCTGGATTGCTGCTCCCGTGGGTGGTGATCACCAGGCTCTGTCGAATCGGATCATGCAGCGCATCGTCCACGAGCAGATGCGGTCCGTCCAACACCAGCGAAAGTGCGACGATGCCGGCATCGGCTTCCCCCGCCCGCACCACTCGCACCGCATCGGCGACATTGTCTGCCAGCACCACGCGTTGCTCGAGTGCACCCCAGAGTCCTAGGCGTTGCAACGCCTCACGCGCAGCCACGCCGTAGGGAGCGTGGGAGGGATTCGCGATCACCAGCCGAGACGACGCGCCAAGTTCACTCACCTCGCCCGGGAGCCCGATGCCATCGGCCGAGATCACGGCGAGTCGCCCCTCTGCGAACTCCCAGCGGGACGCGGGAACGCCGAATCCGGCGCGCACGACGTGGTCCACGTAGGTGTCGTTTGCCGAGACGTAGACGTCGTACGGTGCACCCGCAATCACCTGTTCGCGCAACAATCCCGAGGATCCAAAGACGAATCCGACGTCCACCCCGAATTCCGCGTTGGCGAATGCGGCTATCTCCACAAACGCATCGCGAGTGTCGCTTGCCGCCGCGACCACCACGTCGTACCGCGATTCTCCGCCGCAGGCCACGAGCAACGAGGCGGCCAGCACGAGGGCGGCGGCGATCGAACCCAGGCGACGGAGCACGGGTGCGCGCGACACGATTCGAATGGAGCGGACGACGGGATTCGAACCCGCGACCCTCACCTTGGCAAGGTGATGCTC